>JAYUZA010000033.1:0-18431 GCA_043752145.1 Flavobacteriales bacterium | reverse complement strand
TTACGGTCGTGGTAAGGAAAAAAATAGCGCATAACAAGTGTTTATACATTTGTTTGGCAAGGGGAATAAATAAATTTCGGGTCATAGCTTTCTATGGTTTAAAGATATAAAATTTATACTTGAAAAAAATGTTTCCTTTAAAACATTGAACAAATATTGAAACTTATATTCGGTCGACCATGATGCACCGAACTATAACTGATGTCAAATAATAATAAAAAATCATCGTTTCCTAATAGGTGAAAGGATTTATTTAGTGTAATACTGAGCCTAAATAATGTTACTGAGCCAACTTATCGGAGTAAAAAATACCCAATTCTTTGGCTTTGGCCGAAAGAATTTGCCTGAACTCGGGTAACTTATCATCCTCCACAACGTATTCGGGAATGGTTAATGCCTCACCTGAATTATATATAAAAAAGTATTCATCATATTTATACTCTATGCTTTTCAAATCATGAAAAGGAAGCACATATGTTCCTCTGGCATTGTGCACGATGGCGTTTTCATTCATCCCTATTTTAAAATTCCTTTTACGTGTATTCATGATCAAATAAAACAAACCTTCGAGTCCGTTCAAAAACAATAAAAGCGAGAACGGCCAGGTATACAGATCAAAATACAAATAAATAAGCGGGAATAGAAGTGATACAATAATTTCAATTCCGTAAAACAAATAGGTCCACTTCATAAATTTTTTACTGAGGGGAACTAAATACATCAGGTTGTACTTTTGCGCATTGCGGTTAAGTGTTAGTATTCCGGTCCATTTATTTCGCCATTTCAACAGCATGATGAAAAACAATAAGCCTGCACCAATAATAAATACCCAACGCGAGTACCAGGTTTCAAAATTATTGAGGTAATTGGCACAACTGAATTGAAAAACAATAAAGTTCAATACATAAAAAAAGATATTCCTTACTAACCACATATTTTATACAATTAATTTATAATTCATACAAATAAACTCGCTTGCAAATCCTACGAAAAATCCGAGGTAAACTTCAATTCCCTTGTGTGCGTTTAAACTTAAACGCGCAGCCCCAATAAGTCCTGCCAAAACAATTATACCACCTAAAACAGGCAAACCATCCATGATCCAACCTTGTTTAATGAGCACTGCATAAATAGCCACAACACCGGCAATGCCTGCAGCGTGCGAACTTATTTTTATGCGCAAATTAATCAGCATAATGATGACAATAACAGCAATGGTTCCCAATGCTGCCGACTTAAATACAGCCGGAAAATTTTTGGTGCTTAACAAATAATACAAAATAATATAATACACCAACGTTGTGAAATAGGGAAAGAACCGCTCCTGCCTGTGTGGCATCGAAAAAGATGAAACGATCCCGTTGCGTTTTAAAATATAAAAACTAACCGATGGCATTAAAATAGTTGTAATAAAAAAAACAAGATATACGGCCGAACGTTGGTCGACCCCGTTAGCGGAAATGGTTCCAGAATAATACTGATTGATAATGCCTGATGAACTGAACAATAAAAAAAGGGTAAAAACGGGCATGAATATGGGGTGAAACACAATGGAAATTAATTTGGACATGAATACCGACATGTCCCGAAATTAAGCATAATACACTTACAAAAACCACCTGTATTTCAGCCAAAAATCACCAATCCAAACAATTTTATACCGTCTGTAACAAATCCCATACGCCAACCGTCATAAATGGGAAAATTTACCAAAATACTTGTGATCATGAAACAGTCCCTACCGCTGCGCCAGTAACATAAGGACGGTTCTTTGAAAACGAATAAAAAACAAATCATTATGAGAAAAAACCTTTTACTTCTATTCCTGCTTATTCCAGCATGTTGCCTTGCACAAAGCAAAACCGTTGCGGGCGACTATAAAGGCTATATCGACATTCCCGCTCAAAAATTAAATGTGGTAGTACACATTGTTGAGGATGCTCGCAAATTAAGCGGCACCATTGATATTCCTGATCAAAATGCCATGGGCTTAAAATTGACCGAAGTAAAATTCAACAAAGGTGAAGTCACGTATTTGATACCCGATGTGCCGGGCAATTGTTCATTTAAAGGCACGTGGAAACCCGAAACCGATTCGTTGAACGGGGCTTTTACCCAAAGCGGTACGAGTTTACCGATGCTGACAAAAAAAATGAACGAAGATGAAGTACAAAAGAAAAAAGAGATAACACAAGCTAAAATAAAAATGCTGGAATCCTATGCCGATAGTTTGTTAAAGAAAAGTGATATTGCCGGAATGTCCATTGGCATTTATAAAGATGGTGAAATTTTGATAAACCGTGGTTTTGGTTATAAAGATCTTGAAAATAAAGTTAAAGCCGATGAAAACACCTTGTACGCCATTGGTTCATGCTCTAAAGCGTTTACAACTGCATTATTGGCTACGCTTAACGATGAAGGTATTTTTGAATGGAATACTCCGGTAAAAACATACATCCCATATTTTGGTATGAAAGATAAATTTGCCGATGAGCAAGCAACCGCTGTTGATCTTTGTACACATCGTACAGGTTTGCCACGCCACGATCTTGTTTGGTATGGTGCAACGTTAACGCGCAAACAGTTAGTTGAACGTGTTAAATTCATGGAACCCAACGAACCGTTCAGATCGGCCTGGCAATACAATAATTTTATGTTGATGACTGCCGGTGTTATTGCCGAAGAAATTACCAAGGATACCTGGGAAAATCAGGTGCAAAAACGATTGTTTGATCCCATCGGCATGAAAAAAACAAAAATTCATTACGATGATTTTGTGGCGACCGAAAATAAATCGAAGGGATATGATGTAACTGATCATAAAATTGTGCTTAAACCTTATCGTAACATTGATCCTATGGGTCCGGCAGGTTCAATTTATTCTTGCAGCAGCGATATGCTTGAATGGACAAAATTATTGTTAAATAAAGGAAAGGTAAATGATAAGGTTGTTATTACAGAAGCGCAAGTTGAATTTTTACTGGCGCCAAAAATGCTTTTACCCGGTTCACAAAAACAATTTAAAATGTTAAGTTATGCCATGGGATGGATGGTTGGCATGTACAAAGGTAAAACTGTTATTTCGCACGGTGGAAATATTGATGGTTTTACTGCCTATGTTGCTTTGTTTCCTGAAGATAATATGTCGGTGGTGGTATTAACCAATAAAGACGGAACGGGAATTCCTGAATTATTCAGTATTTATGCCAACGACAGGTTTAACGATCGTGAGGAATACGATTGGTACGAAGAAACCATTGGCAAAAATAAAAAAGAAGCTGCGTTAAAAGAAGCCGAGGCCAAAAAAGCAGAAGAGGATGAGAAAAAAAAGAATGCTAAGAATAAATCAACCAAGCCTGAAGCGAAAAAAGGTCCTTCACATGATCTGAAAAATTATTGTGGTGAATATTATAACAGCGCTTACGGAACCTGTAAAGTTGAACTGGTGAACAAAGAACTGGTTGCTACCATCAATACATTTGAACTGAAAATGAAACACGATCAGTATGAAACATTTTTAGGTTCGTTCATGGAAGATAAAATGAAAATAAATTTCTTTACCAACGATGGCGGAAAAGTTGAATGGTTACAAATTCCTTTGGAAACCAGTGTTGAGGCCACTAAATTCGTTCGCAAAACTCCCGACTATTTAAACAATGCCGCTTACTTGGAAAAAATTTGCGGTGATTATGATTTCCAAGGCGTTGTTATGACCGTTTACATGGATGGAAAAAAGCTTCAATCAAAATTGAGTGATGGACAGCATTTTGAACTGGAACCCAATGCCGAAAACCTGTTTAAGCTAAAAGGAGCCGAAGGATTTAAAATGGAATTCGTGTTTGATGAAAAAGGAAATTGCATAAAAGTAATTTCACATCAACCTAACGGAGATTATGATGCGAAACGAAAAAAGTAATCCTATTTTTTGTTCTCGGGATCATTTTTAAATGTAAAATCACTTAGAGTTCCCAGGAAAAATATAAGACGCTTTTTTTCTTCGAGGGTAAATTTCGGCATTTTTGCAATTGCATTATCCGTAAGGGAATTGTGAGGCCTCTCTCCTGCATAATGGTCCAATACTTCCAAAAGATCTTTAAACCTTCCATCGTGCATGTACGGAGCAGTAAATGTGATGTTACGTAACGAAGGAACTTTAAATTTCATGGAATCCGTTGGGTCATGTGTGATCTTATATCGACCATAATCGGGTTTTTCGGTATTGAGAGACAAACCGTTGTTTTTAAATTGATAATTGGTAAACAAAGGTTCGGTATGACACGAGACACAGTGCTTTTGAAATAAAATATACCCTTGCTGTTGCCATTCCGAAAATTTAAAAACTGTTTCTTTTCGCATTACCCTATCATATGCCGAATTAGAGGATACACGGGTTCCAATATATTGTGCAAAGGCTTTAAAAATTAATTGGCTGGTTATGCTATCAGTTTCAAAAACGGTTTTAAAAAGCTTTTTGTATTCTTTATCCCTTCCTATTTTTGAAACCACATTTGCAAGGTCCTCACCCATTTCCACCGGATTTGTAATTGGTACTAAAGGTTGTACTTCAATATGATTTACGCCACCATCCCACATAAAACTTTTGTTCCATGCTAAATTAAACAACGAAGGTGTGTTTCTTTCACTTGGTAAATTGTTTATTCCTATACTGAATGCTTTTCCATTATCCACAAGTCCGTACATGGTTTTGTGACAAGAAGAACACGAGATCGTACTGTCTTTTGAAAGTCGTTGATCGAAAAATAATTTCTTACCCAAAGCAATTCCTTCCTTTGTCAACTTATTATTTTCAAAATTGTAAACCGGTTTTGGCCAACCGTTTGGAATTTGAAATAATGGATTAACAGAAACTTCTTCAGCCTTTTTATTTTCAGAACAGGAATAACATAAAATGAAAAACGCGAAAACCGAAAAGGATATCAGAAAATATCTTTTCATTGAATCTAATTATCAACCTGAACGACTGAGAACATGTCCATATAATTTGTTGCCATAGCACTTGCCTGCGGCCCTGTCATGGTCACACTGTACGTAATACCAAATTTGGTTAAAGCCGGATTCATGAACCATTCGGCTATATCGGTTTTAATATGTACCGTTGGAGTTGTTGTTTCGGTCACATTCGCGTTGGTTGGAAAATTAAGCGTAACAGTTCTTAATGCATTATAGCCGCCCGAAAAACCGGCAAGATGGAATGCAATATTTCCTGTGGGCGACTGTGGTGAAGTTCCTTCCAGCTTTGTAAAAATATATCCCGATGACCATGACCAAAACATATTGTGTACAGGATCCAAGGCTCCGGTTTGTGCACCCGAAACATTTCGTAAACTATCAACACCAATAGTAAATGTTATAGCCTTATAATTTGCCACAGGAATCGAATTAATGGCGAAATCAAGTGAACTAAGATCATTTGCTTTTACTAAATGATAACTTTCGGTTTCTTTAACAACCGAATCATTGGTTTTGACCAACTCAATATTTGAAATATAATAATTGAGCGTATTTACATTAAATGTATCGCCATTGGCATTTAAATAGAATTGTGAGTTTAAGACCAGATCATCAACACCAACCATATTTTTAAAACTTACCTGCATCTGTCCGGTTGGAATTGGGGTGCCGGGATTAAATACATCAGGATTCTTACTGCAGGAAGCAAGAATTCCGGCAAACAAAAAAATTGAACCAATTATATTAAAGCCTTTTCTCATTGATAAAATAAATATACGCAAAAAACTATTTCTTTTTAAATACGGGTACTGTGCTACAAGGTTCGCCAAACATAAGGCTCTTAACACGCGGCAATAAGATATTTGTTAATTCGGTAAAGGCCGCTTCGGGAACGGGAATGGTACCGCAACCTTTTACAACTACGCGTTTATCGTTGTATTCATCGCTATCCAATTGTTTCAACGACTCAACCCATAAAACAGTATTGAGCGTATCTAAATTGCCAAACACTACTTTTTTAGCGTGAGGTTTTAACGCGGTCAATAATAACATATACGCCCAAGTGGGTACAATTGCATCTGTTGAGCAGCCTAAGGCAACATACTTATCCTGATAAACACTCCAATTATTTTCTTTTATGAAATTGCGAAAGTCTTCTTCTTTAAGAACTAACTCTTGCCAAAGATTTTGCTTAATATCATATAAAACACGTTCACCTGAAGGAACAAGTTCTTCCAGATCCAATTGGATTATTCCGCTGCCGGCTACTTTATTTTTTATTTCTTCTTCCATTTAAAACCTTAAATTCTATATCCCATTTTTAAACACATAGACACATAGCTTTGTATAGTGAAAGGTGACTTCGTCACTTACATTAGATACGCATAGGATCTTCTGCTTGTGTTAGTCTTTATGTGTTCTATCTAAATGGCGCAGCCATCTTTTCGCCATCCTTTTTTTTGCTTTTTCTATGGCCCTATGTTTCTATGTGGTTAATTTTTTACTTGTTTTATAAAATGTCCTTAAGTGCACTTAAGTGTTTCAACTATAAAAATCCAAGTTCCACTTTTGCTTCTTCACTCATCATATCTTTATCCCATGGCGGATCAAATGTCAAATTCAATTTTGCTGATGTTACTCCTTGCGTTCCTGCCACTTTATTTTCAACTTCACCGGGTAAACGTTCAGCCTCGGGACAGCTTGGTGAGGTCAATGTCATATCAACCAAAACATTTGCATCATCGTCAATATGTATCGCATAAATTAATCCCAGCTCAAAAACATCCACAGGGATCTCGGGGTCATAAACCGTTTTTAAAACCGCAA
This sequence comes from Flavobacteriales bacterium, assembly GCA_043752145.1. Classification (GTDB taxonomy): domain Bacteria; phylum Bacteroidota; class Bacteroidia; order Flavobacteriales_D; family UBA2798; genus DASPJQ01. The sequence goes on along the minus strand of JAYUZA010000033.1, from coordinate 11,633 downwards.
TAATTTTATCTTCCAATTCTTTTTTATCCAGTGACATAACTTCTACTTTTATTTAGGATTATTAGCAATACTATCAACTAATAACTCGTATTTGTTGTACCAACCTTTACCATTAATTGATTCCATTAACCTTATCATTTCCTCCTCATATTCATAAATTCCATCCGAAAAACATTCATCCGGTTCAATCAAGCTGAATCTCATGTGATAGTAATCACCTAGAGTATTTATCGGAGTGCCGCTTGAATCACAACCATGCCATGGCTTAAAAAATCGGTAATTCTCTTTTTTAAAATCCACCCTTGCAGAATCCGCATTTAAATTATCCCATTTAGAACATTTATTTTCCGAACAGGATAAAAACATAATTGATAGTATTAAAACTAAATACCTCATTTTCCATTCTGAAATGCCAAAGCATCCATTTTCATTTGTTTTATCATACTAACCAATCCGTTGGCACGGGTTGGCGATAAATGTTCTTTCAATCCAATTTTATCTATAAATTCCATTTTTGCGTCTATAATTTCCTGTGGTTTTTCACCTGATAAAACTCCTGCCACCAATGAAACAATTCCCTTTGGAATGGCTGCATCGCTGTCGACAGCATAATAAATTTTTCCGTCTTTCATTTCACTGTACAACCAAACCCTGCTCTGACATCCCTTGATCAATCGCTCTTCAGTTTTCAATTGCTCATCCATTTTTGGAAATTCCTTTCCGATCTCGATCAAATGTTCGTACTTACCTTCCCACTCGTCACCAAACAATTCAAAGTCTTCAATTATTTTATTTTCTTTTTGTTCTATTGTCATAAAATAGCCACTAAATCACAAAAACACCAAATTTCACCAAAAAACAGTGAGCATTTAATTCAACATTTTAAGCGTTTTATTCAACGCCTCAATAAACACATCAATCTCTTCCTTCGTATTATATATCGCGAAACTCATGCGCACTGTTCCCTGAATTTTGTAACATGCCATTAAGGGTTGGGTGCAATGGTGGCCCGTGCGAACCGCAATACCTTGTTTATCCAATAATGTTCCAATATCAAAGGGATGTATATTTCCTACGTTGAATGAAATTACTCCCGCTTTACACGGAGCAGTTCCATAAATTTTGAGGTCTTTAATTTGTAAAAGTTTTTCGGTTGCGTAAACCAATAATTCATGTTCGTGTTTTGCAATATTACCTATTCCAATGTCGTCAACGTATTTTAATGCTTCGGCCAAAGCAATAGCGCCTTCAATATTGGGCGTACCTGCTTCAAACTTGTGTGGCGAATCGGCATACACCGTTTTTTCGAACGAAACAGTTTTAATGGTTCCTCCGCCTGTTTGGTATGCATCAAACTCGCTCAACCATTTTTCTTTCACGTATAAAACACCAATGCCCGTTGGTGCGTAAACTTTATGTCCGCTGAAACAATAAAAATCGACATCCAGTTCCTGAAGATCGACTTTCAGATGAGGAATAGCCTGCGCACCATCCAACATAACCGGAACATTTTTACTATGAGCAAATTCAATAATGCGTTTTACATCGTTCACTGTTCCCATTGTATTGGAAACATGCGTAACTGAAATTAATTTTGTTTTTGTATTAACCAGTTTCTCAAATGCTTCGTAATCCAACTTTCCTTCATCAGTCACCGGAATTACTTTTAATAGCGCCCCTGTTGAATTACATAATTCCTGCCACGGTAAAATATTGGAATGATGTTCCATTTCTGAAACAATGATCTCATCTCCTTTGGCTATGAATTTTTGTCCGAAACATTTAGCAATGAAGTTTATACTTTCGGTAGTTCCTTTGGTAAGAATAACTTCGTTAGGATTCTTCGCATTAATGTACTTGGCAATAAAAGCCCTTGCTTCATCATAAGCTGTTGTAGCTTTTTGACTGAGTGTATGAACTCCGCGATGTATATTGCTGTTATAAGCCGAATAATACTCCACTATTTTATCAATAACCTGTTTTGGTTTTTGCGTGGTAGCTCCGTTATCGAAATAAATTAAGGGTTTGCCGTTTACCTTTTGGTCGAGAATGGGAAATTGTTTTCGAATTGAAAGAATATCTGCTTCTATTTTATCAAGCGCTTCCATTTTTACAATTCCGCGAGTTTAGTATCCAATTTTGCCAAGATCCATTCCTGCACGCTTTCGTTGGCAATTTTCTCCATTACATCATTTGCAAAAGCGTGTACCAATAGTTTTTGTGCCGATTCCTGTCCGATACCACGGGCGCGTAAATAAAATAAGGCCGCTTCATCAATGCAACCGGTTGTTGTACCGTGACTGCATTTTACGTCATCGGCATAAATTTCCAGTTCAGGTTTTGCAAAAATACTGGCATCATCGCTCAATAAAATATTGGCGCTGCTTTGGTATGCATTAATTTTTTGCGCATCGCGTCTTACAAATATTTTTCCGTTAAATACACCAACACCTTTATCGGTGGCGATACCTTTATAAATTTCGTCAGATGTACAATTCGGCTTTTGGTGGTCAACTATTGTATGATTGTCGACATGCATGTTACCGGTTGCAACAAACACAGCGCCTAAATGAGAATGGCAGTCGGTTCCGTCAACTTTTATATTAAGGTCGTTACGAACCAAATCACCATTAACTGTTAAGGTATGTATCTCGAATGTAGAATTGTTGTGCTGAAATATGTTTTCGCTCGAGAAATGACTTACACCCTTTATTTCATTCTGAATTTTATAAACAATTAGTTTTGCATTTTTTGCAACCATAGCATGCAATGCATTATTTACCAAATTTTCTTTTGCATTAAGTGAAACAAAATTCATGATCACTTCAGCCGAACTTTCTTCGTTGGCAATAACAATATTCTTTACAATTGCTGCCTGTTCAGCTCCTGTAGAAACAAAAACAATTTCAATAATTCCTTCAACCCGTGTTTTTGCAGGAATGTTTATTACAACACCATCGGTAAAAAAAGCATCGTTGTACGAGGTAAAAAGTCCTTGCTTACCATAACCGGTCTTTGCCAATAAACCACTAAGATCAGTTTCACTTAAACTGCTGATTTGTTGAATATATTTTGAATCATTTGTTGAAAGACCCGCACGATAAAATCCATTCTCAAATACAATGCGTGTTTTTGCATTTGTATACGTTAAATCACTAATTGACTTTACGGTATCGGTATTTTCAATGGCAAACGACTTTTTACTCAGCTTCGTTACACGCGTATATTTCCAATCCTCGTCCTTTACCGTGGGAAAATCAAGGGTCGATAGATCAGCTTTTGCTTTTTTGCGAAGCTCTGCGAATCCGATTTCATTTTTATTTGTGATCCAATTCATTTTCTGTTTCTGCGTTTTTCCAATTCTTCAATGTCGATCCTATCCTTAAGTCTGTTTGTAGTTAATTTATTCTTTACTAAATCTTGAACGTTTAGAACATTTATTGATACTCCTTGAACTTGTCTAACCTCTTTATTTTGCCATGCCTCATCAAAACTTACACCACTAATTGCAGATATCACTTCGAGTCGAATGGGTTCTCTGCCAAATGAGATCCCAGGACACGGGCAAATAGCTGTTGGCTTTTGTAGAAAAACATTTCTATCCAGGTTATTTGTTGGAGCTCCAAACTTTTCAAATGCCTTAAATAAATTATCTATATTCTCTGTTGATGGCCTTATTAAAATATCTAGATCTGAAGTGTATCTATAATAACCATAAAACCCTACAGCATATCCTCCAACAATAATATAATCAACATTATTATAGTTTAAAGCTTCAATAAAATCAATAAAATTACTATCAAATTTTTTCATTTTCTGATTTCGAAATAAGACCAATCAATTTTGTAATTTTTATCCACAATCATTTGCTCCCTTAAGTGTTCCATAGCGAAAAACCGTTCCTCATCATTCATTTTTAACTCTTCCTGTATTTTTCTATTCTCATAACCTTCGTCAATATACTCAAACTTGGTTCGATCCATTTTAAAATACTCTTCCCTATCTTCATTAACCTCGCCCATCACTATACTTCCTGTAATTCTTTGATCCAATCATATCCCTTTTCTTCCAACTCAAGTGCTAATTCTTTTCCACCCGACTTCACTATTTTTCCATTGTATAAAACGTGAACAAAATCAGGTATTATATAATCAAGCAAGCGTTGGTAGTGTGTAATAACAATGGTAGCATTGTCCTTCGACTTTAATTTATTTACTCCGTTGGCAACAATGCGTAGGGCGTCAATATCCAAACCTGAATCGGTTTCATCCAATATTGCCAGCTTAGGTTCAAGCATAGCCATTTGAAAAATTTCATTTCTCTTTTTTTCTCCACCCGAAAATCCGTGGTTAACCGCACGCTGTGCTAATTTGGGATCCAATTCAACCAATGCCGATTTATCTTTTACCATCGCCATAAAATCTTTCGCTGTAATAGCTTCCTTGCCATGATACGCACGAATTTCATTGATCGCGGTCTTCAAAAAATTAATATTGCTCACACCCGGAATTTCTACCGGATACTGAAAAGCTAAAAATATTCCTTCACGCGCGCGGTCTTCGGGCGACATGTCTAACAGATCCTTACCGCCAAATTTTACTTCACCTTCGGTTACTTCGTAATCCTCGCGACCCGCCAATACAGATGATAAAGTACTTTTACCTGAACCATTAGGTCCCATGATAGCATGCACTTCACCGGCTTTAACGATTAAATTAATTCCGCGAAGAATTTCCTTGTCTTCAATTTTTGCATGTAAATTTTTAATCTCTAACATAAACTATAATTCTATAACTATAAATTTTTATCCAACGCTTCCCTCAAGCGAAACTGCCAATAATTTTTGTGCTTCAACCGCAAATTCCATGGGTAATTGATTTAATACTTCTTTGCAATAGCCATTCACAATTAATCCGATTGCTTTTTCATTGTCCAAACCGCGTTGATTACAATAAAAAATCTGGTCTTCGCCAATTTTTGATGTTGTTGCCTCGTGTTCCACTTTCGCGGTCTTATCATTAATTTCAATGTACGGGAAGGTATGCGCTCCGCATTTATCGCCCATCAATAAACTATCGCATTGCGAAAAGTTGCGAGCATTTTTTGCGCCTTTGTTTATTCTTACAAGGCCACGATATGAATTATTGCTCACACCTGCCGAAATTCCTTTCGATACAATTGTGCTTTTTGTGTTTTTACCGATATGGATCATTTTTGTTCCTGTATCGGCCTGTTGATGATTATTTGTAACGGCCACTGAATAAAATTCACCAACCGAATTATTTCCTTTTAAAATACACGAAGGATATTTCCACGTAACCGCACTACCGGTTTCTACCTGCGTCCACGAAATTTTTGAATTATCGCCCAGGCAAATTCCACGCTTGGTTACAAAATTGTAAATTCCACCTTTTCCTTCCTTATTTCCGGGATACCAGTTTTGCACCGTTGAATATTTTATTGTTGCATCTTTCATCGCCACAAGTTCAACAACTGCAGCATGCAATTGATTTTCATCACGCATGGGAGCAGTACAACCTTCAAGGTAACTTACATAACTTCCTTCTTCAGCAATGATCAATGTGCGTTCAAACTGACCTGTTTTTGCTTCGTTGATACGGAAATATGTTGAAAGTTCCATTGGACAACGAACACCTTTTGGGATGTAGCAGAACGAGCCATCAGTAAACACAGCGCAATTTAAGGCTGCGTAAAAATTATCGGTAACCGGAACAACCGAACCAATATACTTTTTTACCAATTCCGGATGTTCTTTAATAGCTTCTGTAAACGAACAGAAAATAATTCCAAGTTCACCTAATTTTTCTTTGAACGTAGTTTTAACCGAAACGCTGTCCATTACAATATCAATGGCAACCCCGCTTAAACGCTTTTGCTCGTCAATAGAAATTCCAAGTTTTTCGAATGTCTTTAATAATTCAGGATCTACTTCATCTAAACTACCCAATACTTTTTTTGGTTTAGGTGCTGCGTAATAATAAGAGTCTTGAAAATCAATTTCGGGATATTTTACATGCGGCCATTTAGGCTCTTTCATGGTTTTCCATTTGGCAAAAGCATCAAGACGCCATTCAAGCATCCATTCTGGTTCTTCCTTTTTTGCTGAAATAAATTTAATTATATCTTCATTAAGCCCTTTTGGAGCCATATCGGAAGCAATATCGGTAACAAAACCGTATTTATATTCCTGCGAGGTAAACTCTTCTAATAATTCATCTTCCTTGTTAGCCATCTGTTCTTACCGAATTAAATAGAAAAACTCTCACCGCATCCGCAGGTGCGATTTGCATTTGGATTAACAAAAACAAATCCTTTGCCATTGAGTCCACCCGAAAAATCGAGTTCGGTTCCCAATAAATACAAATAACTTTTTTTATCAACCACAACCTTCACCCCGTTATCTTCAAAAACTTTATCATCGGGACCGGTTTGATTATCAAATTTAAGATCGTACATCAAACCTGAACATCCACCACCTTTTACTCCTACGCGAATAAAGCCTTCCTGACCAAGATTCTCGGCTGCCATGAGTTTTATGGCCTCACTTTTCGCATTTTCACTTACTTTAATCATACCTTAGAATACTATATAAAACATTGATAATTAGTGTTTTGTTATTTAGAATTAATCTAAATCAATAACAAATATACCACAAAAATGGTAGGTGAGTACTAAACGAGACAAAAAAATTAGATAGGCAAAACCCCGGATTTTGTGAATGACTTATTCACTTCAGATACTTATTGTTTTTATTCGGATCACTATCGGATCACTAAAGGAAAATGCGGATTGGAATTATCGCTTTATAAATTTTTTGGTCGCACTTTTTCCATTACCGGTAACATTCAATAAATATGTTCCTGGTTTTAAGGCTTGGGTATTTATATAATTGTTGCCCGGTTGAACTGCATTGGTTAAAACAAGTTTTCCGTTCAAGTCAAATATTTTATACGCGGTATTTTCTTTTATCCCTTCAATGAAAAGTTTATCGGTGCATGGATTAGGATACGTATTGATCTGTAATGTGTTTTTACTTTCGGCAATGGAAGAAGAGCTTAGGTCCAAAACCATTATACCTCTCCCAAATGTTGCGGCCGACAATACTGTTGCGCTTTCGTTCAATTCAACTTCCAATACTGCAACCTGCGGCATTCCGGTTCCTAAACGCAACCAAGTAACTCCTCCGTCCAATGATTGATAAACACCCGCATCTGTTCCTGCTATAATATTGTTTTCATCGCCAGGAAAAACAATTACATCATTCACGGCAAAATTTGGAAGATCGCCCTGGATACTTGTCCAGCTAGTTCCGTTATTTGTTGACTTGTAAATATGCGGTGCATTGTCAAACAAACGATACCCGCTAAAACTTATATATACATTTCCGTTTACATTTGGTGATGCATTGATTGAAGTAACATATCTATTTGGCAATCCTGTTGAAATACTGTTCCAGGATCCTCCACCGGTTGTTGTAACCCAAACATTAGCATCGGTAGTTGCTGCGAACAATGTATTTTGATCAAAATAACTTTGTGCAATAGCTGAGATTGTGTTTCCACCGGTAAGTGCTAAAACAGGACCATCGGTAAGATCACTACTTATAGAAGTAAACGCTCCATAAGGCGCTCCGGTCATTTTAAAAACATTTTCGGCAGCAAGATAAATAATTGACGGATCAAACCTGTCAAGCATATAAGGCGAATTCCAATTGAAACGTTCGCTTCCCGTTAAACCTGCATCCAACGAATTTTGAAAACCATGATCATCATAATAAATTCCCGCCCATTGTGTTTCATAATAACGTATCAGCGTATCTAAAGGAGATGCATAAAATTTAAATCCATCGCCACCAAATTCCCAGCTCCAGGTAGTAGAATTAAATCGTGTTCCGCCAATGGTACCATTATCCTGCGCTCCTCCATAAAATTTTTCAGGTGAACCCGGTAAATGCGTAACATGATAAAATTGTGTTGTTGGCATATTGTCAATATCGGTCCACGTAATTCCATTATCAATTGTTTTGTACAAACCTCCATCGGTTGCGAGAATCATTTTTTGATCATCAATAAATTCCAGATCATGGCCATCGGCATGCACTTCATATGTCCACCACTCGGGTGCAAATAAATTCCAATTATCACCTCCATCGTAACTGATAAATTTATCAACACCATAGGTGTAAATAATATTGTCATCATTCGGATTAATATGAATTTTTCCGAAATACCATCCGTATCCGCCATAACAGGTTCCTATGGTTTCCAGATCAACACTATTTTTAGGGATCCATGTAACACCGGCATCAGTCGATTTATAAACACCCTCAATCAAACTTGTAACATCGGCCACGATCGCATATAGTACATTTGAATTTGTGGCGCTAATGCTAATACCTATTCTTCCCACATCTCCGGTTGGTAAACCTCCTGTTAAAATTGCCCAAGTGCTTCCACCGTTAGTTGTTTTATAAATTTTACATTGATTACTATGATATGTGCTCCGTGTTGTTGTGCGCATGCGTGTAAAACTTGTGGCGTATAAAGTGTTCGGGTCGTTCGGGTCCATGATGAGATCAACAACTCCGGTTGAATCATTAATAAACAGAACATTGTTCCAACTAGTCCCTCCATCAGTTGACTTATACAAACCACGGTTGTTATCAGTATCAAACGGGTTTCCCATCGTACCTGCGTAAATCGTATTGCTGTTACTTGGGTCGATGAGAATTGAACTAATAACATATGTATTGGCAAGTCCTTTATTGGTCCATGTTGAACCCGCATCGGTTGAAAGATAAATTCCACCACCTACATAACAGGTCCCTGAAATGTTTTTATCGCCCGTACCGGCCCAAACACGATTGGTGTTGTTAGGATCTAAAATAATATCACCAATGGGTAAATTTGATTCGGTATCAAAAAGTGCATTCCAGTTATTTCCGCCATCAATTGTTTTAAATACACCGCCAAAACATGTGCCCGCATAAATAATATTGGAATTGGCAGGATCCACAACAACACTGTTAACACGACCGTTAATATTTAAGGGTCCCGCAACTTGCCAGGCACCACCTGCACGTGTTATACCAAAGTTTCGCGCCTCGTTCATTACTGTATTGTATGACTCAACATCAAATTTATCATACGGATAAGAGCGCTGAAAATTCATTTGCTCATAAGGTTCCATGATCTTGTTGGATGAAGCCTTTGTGTCACGACTTTCATACGTGCCTGTTTCATTTGGTGTGAAAAAAATTCCCGCCACTAAAATAAACGGGAGAAACAATAACGAATTTCTCATAAAATGCTTTAGATGTAGAATTGAGGTAAATGTAGCTAATTTTTAACCTAATTGAAAGATGTGGAAGAGATTTTCATATAAAAAGTGATAATAATACAAGAAAAACGAAAAGAGTTGTAAGATATTGGCGGAAAAACAGCACTAAATTAGTGTTAGACATGGACTTATTAAAACACCATATCCAAACCTCTATGACACCCAGCGAAAACATTTACATGGCCACAGGCGAATTAGCTTACGCCATAGCAAAAGCCGATGGCACAATTCAACGTGAAGAAAAAGAAAAGTTTGAAGAAATACTTCAGGATGAATTCAAAGACCGCATTGGCACTTCAAATCACGCAGCCATTATTTTTCAAATTCTTCAAAAAGAAAACCTGAGTGCCGATCATGCATACCGCGCGGCATTGCATGAACTAAACATCAACAGTCATTACCTGAGTGCCGAAATGAAAGAACACATTGTTCATGTTATTGAACGCGTTGCAAAAGCTTTTCCACCAAAGATCCATGAAGAAAGTATACTAATAAGAAAATTCATTGTGGATGTTAATGCAATTCCGGTGGATCAGACTTTATCAAAAGGACTTTAATTTATTTTTAAAAATAAACAGGCGCGTTCAACTCTCTTAAATTATAATTGTTAGCCATTACCTCGCCATACGCTCCACACGAACGAATTACCATAATATCGCCACGTTCCGAAACCGGTAAACTCATGCGTTTTCCAAAACAATCGGTACTTTCGCAAACGGGGCCCACCACATCATAAAAATCTTTGTTAAGAATTGTATTGCCTCTTGTAAGATTTTGGATTTTATGGTATGCGCCATATAAGGCAGGACGTAACAATTCGGTCATTCCCGCATCAACGATCATGAAATTGGTTTTTAATCCGCGTTTAATATAAATGACACGAGAAATTAAACTTCCGCACTGCGCTACCAATGAACGACCCAGTTCAAAATGCACCTGCTGGCCCGGATTCAGATCCAAAAACTTATTAAACAAACCAAAATAACTTTCGAAATCGGCAACAGGGTTTTCATCGGGGGCCATATAATCAATTCCCAATCCTCCACCCACATTCAGATGCTTCAAATTAAAATTCTTTTGAATGAACCAACGGTTCAATTCATTTGCTTTATTGCAAAGTGACCTGAACGCATTGAGATCGGTAATTTGTGAGCCGATGTGAAAATGCATACCGCTTAAACTTATATTCTTGAGCGATTCTAAAACACCAATAATTTCATCCAGTTCATGTAAACCAATACCAAATTTATTTTCACTTAAACCTGTTGTGATATACTTGTGGGTATTGGCGTCAACATTGGGATTTAAACGCAAAGCCACTGTTGCAACTTTATTTTGTTGCGCTGCCAAACCATTAATTATTTTTAATTCCTCAACCGATTCAACATTGAAACAGGCAATACCATGTTTTAATCCTATAAGGATTTCATCATCTGTTTTTCCCACGCCTGCCAAAACAATATCGTGTGACCTAAATCCTGTTTTTGTAGCACGTATCACTTCATTACCGCTTACACAGTCGGCACCAATGCCCTTTTTACTGATGCGTTCCAACACAGGCAAATTACTGTTGGCTTTTAAAGCGTAATGAACATGAAATCCAAAAGCCGAAGAATGTTTTACCACTTCATCAATTGTTTGCTCCAGTAAATGCAGGTCGTATGCATAAAACGGAGTTTTGAGCATTCCAAATTCTTCTATATGTTTTTGTTCGATCATTTCGTGCGCTAAAGTAAAATTAATTTTTTACGGTTTTTCAGATTTTTGATTTCCTATTTCTTTACTAATTTTCAAATAATCCATTATTAAGGGCCTGCAAAGCTGCCTTCTTATGATGCGATGGGATTAGTACCGAAACATTGTGATCGCTTCCGCCATATGAAACCATACGAATTGGAATATCTTTTAAGGAAGTAAAAATTTCGGCAGCATATCCCTTTTTTTCAGCAACCAAGCTTCCAACAATGCAAATAATGGTTTGGTCGGTTTCCACATCAACGCTTCCAAATTGTTTTAATTCGTTTACAATATCGTAAAGATGTGTATGGTTATCTATTGTAAGCGAAACCGCCACTTCGCTTGTTGTGATCATATCAATTGGTGTACGATATCTTTCAAATATTTCAAATACCGAACGTAGGAATCCGTAAGCCATCAACATTCGGCTTGATTTAATTTTAATAACCGTAATATCATCTTTAGCTGCAACAGCTTTAATGCCTGCATCGGGAACACGATTGGTAATTAAAGTTCCCTGAGCCGTTGGTTCCATG
>JAYUZA010000032.1:0-3123 GCA_043752145.1 Flavobacteriales bacterium | reverse complement strand
GTTTTGAAAACTTAATATGCATTTAATTGAGCCCTATTTTCGTTGGTTGGACCTCTACAATTCGGAGGAGGATAAGCGTTCGCCCTTTTATGGCCGCGAGCACAGCGAGTTTGAATTTACTCATCAAATTTACAACTATTTGATTCATCCTCAATGGGATGACATTGGAAGCCCAACATTGTTCATTCGTATTATTTACTGCGATTATAAAAGTCATTACGCCATTGTGGAAATGATAGGCGAATGGAACGATGCCATTAACAACGACATTATGTTGTTAAAAAGGGACGTAATGGACGCCTTACTGCTTGAAGGCATACGGTACTTTATCCTCATTGGCGAAAATATCCTGAACTTTCATTACAGCGATGATAGCTACTATGAAGAATGGTTTGAGGATGTAAATGAAACGGATGGCTGGATTACGCTCTTAAATTTCAGACCGCATATATTGGATGAAATGAAAAAATGCAATATTGATCAGTACATCGGGACCGGTGGTGAATTTGATGAATTGGAATGGAGAACATTTAGTCCTGCGCAATTATTTAAGAAAATTGATACGGTAATTAAAAAACGACTTTCTTAACCGTCAATTCGTTTTCGTTCCGCCCTTTGGCATTGAATTCATCCTGCTGTTCCTTATGAATTCGTTGTGAATAGGCGTATAAAGGGCTAAAAGCAACGAATAATAAAATAAGGGTTTTCATCGATAAATGGTTGTTCAAAGTTGACCAAAATTAGCTAATTTTAAGTATCACAAGAGTAGAAATTAATTAACCGTTGCAATTTTAACAATGTAAACCATTCTTTATGTCTATAAAATCCTTTCTTTTGAGCGCGATCGTTCCGCTTTGTACCGGAATAACAAGTGTAGCCGCGCAAAGTACTTCAATCGATCAAAAGTACATTGAAGTAACGATTTCAGATTCGGCCGAAATAAATCCCGATATGATCGAGTACAAATTAAAATTAATGTCGGAAGCGAATATAGATGATTATGCCGAGGTCGCGGTTGAGGATGATGATTACACGACTCCTCCGGTAAATAATAATTATGCCGATGTATTAAAGAAGAAGCAGGAAGAAAGCGCTTTAAAATTAAAAATGTTGGAAAAACGATTCAGCGATTTTTTATCGAAAGAAAAAGTTTCGTTCACGCGCGAGGATGATAATGCCTATTACAACCTGTACGCGTATGGCGATTATAATTATCAGGCGCCTCCAAAATCATTCGTGCTTAAATTTACTTCGTTCGTACAAATGAACAAATTTTTGGAAAAAATTCCTGAAGACATTAAATACAGCGGAAATGTATCAAACATAGCTTCATCCAAACAACGTGAAGAAGAAGCGAAATTATTGGAACGAGCACTTATAAGCTCAAGAAAACAAGCGTTGAACATTGCAACTTTATCGGGTGTAAAACTTGGGCAAGTTGTTCAGTTCTCCGACAACGAAGGCGATAATCTGGTAAAGGGATTGGAACGTTTAATTTATTCGATCCCAAAAATGTATGAAAGAGAAAAATACTTTGGCTCGGTGAAAAAGATCATTATTATGAAAACGGTGAGGGTTAGATATAGTATTGAATGAGATGTGAGAAATGAATTTTCTCGTGTTTAATGTCTAACGTATAGAAGCTAAATTTTATTAAGATGTTGGGTATATTTATTTCCCAATTCGCAATACTTCCATTCTGAATTTGTGGAAAAATCCTTTATTTTATCTGCAAACAACATTTTTTTAAGCCATTTAATTTTTTGATATTTATTCACTTTATGTGCTAACGCACGAAGTAAGTGATATAACGTTTCGGTTTCCGGGTCAACAGGCATTTTTAAATGAATCATTGCAAGTGTTAGGTGATCTGTTTCGTAAGCAACGCCTTCAATGGGTGCTATTCCACATATCATTGTGTCGGGTATAGGGATCCAATGCGTAAGGTCGTGTTTAAAGGCGAACAATACTTCTGAGTTTTTTTCCGATTTTTTTACAAACCCGGTGAGTTCAACAACAGGTTTCAAATTTCCAAGTTTTAATTTTCCTATTACTTCTTTTACTGATAGTGGTTCCATGAATTTTGATTTTATTTTTATGGTGAAACTATACCTTTTTGAAAATTGCGATCAATTCTCCAGAAGCAACAACATGACCATCCATAGCTCTTAGGAGCGCATTCTTTGATGTATTTACCGGCAGGTCGAGTTTTAAACTTAAGGCATATATCCTGAAATAGTAATGGTGTGTTCCGGTGGGTGGACATGGGCCGGTATAATTATTCTCACCTTTTCCGTTTTTGCCCTGAGCCCCCGGTGAAGTGTTTTCGGCAATTTTATCTTTTAGCGGAATATTCCACATTACCCAATGTACATATTCACCACCTGGTGCATCGGGATCGTCCACAATAAGAGCGAATGATCTTGTCTCCGGAGGAAAATCCCCAATGATCAATTCGGGACTAATGTTTTGGCCAATGCACGTATGTTTAACCGGAATAGACCCGTTTTGGGTAAATGCCGGACTTTTTATAGTAATGGTTTTATTTGCAACTATTGACATAATACATTTTTTTAAATGTTTACACTCAATTTTTTTGTTCACTTCTTACTCACTCTTGAATAATAAAGAAACAAAGGTGCTATAAGCGTGAGTTTAACGCTTACACAATTCTTAGAATATTTTACATTTTTGAAGAGTAGCGATAAAAAGCGCGACCGACTGTAGTAACTAAACGTTTTAGCCTTTTTTCGTTTTCAAAAAAGCGGGCTTGGATTTGATCACTTTTTTGTAAACAGGACAGTTTTCGGTATGCGATCCCGATAAATATCCCGCACTCATTAGAAATTCGTTTACAATTTCTCCTCCGGTAAATTTAAATGTCCCTTTAAACACTTTCATCCATTCTTCTTTCTTAAGCGGATGATGATAGTCCAACCAGTTTTGAAATGAGCCGAATTCTTTTTGCAATTTCAAGATCACATTTGCATTGTGAATAGCCGCATCAACTTTTAATCGGTTACGGATAATTCCCGCATCATTCAATAATCGTGTACGATCTTTTTCCTTATATCCTGCTACTTTTTTAATGTCGAATTGACTATATGCTTTCTTAAAATTTTG
>JAYUZA010000031.1:0-7967 GCA_043752145.1 Flavobacteriales bacterium | reverse complement strand
TTGCTTTATGACAAATATTATAATCGCCCGAAATGATGAGTTTTTTTCGTGTCTTTTTTAACTCGGTTATATACTCCATAAAATCATCGAGCCACACCATTTTAAATGCCTGCCTTTCCTCGCCACTGCTGCCTGATGGCATGTACACGCTCATGACCGAAACATCGCCATAATCGGCCCGAATCACCCTTCCCTCATCATCATATTTTTGAATTCCCATTCCGTAAACCACTAAATCGGGTTTTATTTTGGTAAATAATGCTACTCCCGAATAACCCTTTTTTTGTGCGGGAAACCAATGTGCCTGGTAACCCATTTTTTCAAGTATCGTAAAGTCAACTTGTTCGGGAAGGGCTTTGATCTCCTGCACCAGTACAATATCTGCCCCGGTAGCGCTTAACCAGTTTTCCCAGTCCTTGCTTATGGCACTTCTAATACCATTGAGATTATAGGTTATAATTTTTGCCATATTTCTGCGTATTTATACAGTGAAATGCGATCTATTTTGCCACCAAACCTCCAAAACACGAAACAACACCAAAAACCATGATACATTTTGGTGAAATTTTGGTGCTTTAGTGTTTTGGTGGCTACTACTTCCCTAAAAATAAAAAATACTAACTTGCTAAAAATAACCTTTTGCCCCTTTACGCCACAAATAAAATAATAACAAACCGCTTTAACGCAAGCTTTTCAAAACTTGCAGTCACCGCTTTGTTGTTCATGATCTCATTTGGCGCAATGGGCCAGGCAAACCTTCGCATCAAGAAAATTGTACTCACCAACGATACCATTCAACTCGACTCCCTCAGCATCATTCCAAATTCATTTAAGCTCAACGATTTTTCCATTAAAGACACTTCGTATACCATTGACTGGTACCGATCCCTTTTAATTATCCATCCCAACAGCTATACCGATGAGCTTAAAAACTATACGCTCTTTATAACTTATAGAGTGTATCCTGTTTATTTCAACAAGACCTACGCGCATAAATCAAAAAAAGATTTTGCTCCCGATAAAGAAAATAAAATTGATGTGTTTAAATACGTGGGTTCAGGATCGGGCGAAGATATTTTTGATACCGAAGGTTTGAACAAAACAGGAAGTGTTTCGCGCGGGATAAATTTCGGTAATAATCAAAACCTCTCGGTAAATTCCAGTCTTAATTTACAGCTCTCAGGTAAAATAAAAGATGATATCAATATTTTAGCCTCTATCAGCGATGACAATATTCCCATCCAACCCGATGGCAATACCGCGCAATTGCAGGATTTTGACCAAGTGTTTATTAAAGTGTACACCCAAAAAACATCGCTTATTGCGGGAGACTTTTGGATGAAACGCCCGCAAGGCTATTTTTTAAATTACAATAAACGTGTGCAGGGAATCCAACTGACCCAAACATTTGACAAAAGCACCAAATGGAAATACATGTTTGATGTCGGTGGCGCTTTGTCTAAAGGAAAATTCTCGCGTAACGTATTTTTTGGTGTTGAAGGTAATCAGGGTCCGTATCGTTTAAAAGGTGCCGAGAACGAACCATTCATCATTGTTTTAGCAGGCACCGAAGTTGTTTATATTGACGGGCAAATTATGCAACGCGGTTTGGAAAATGATTATACTATTGATTACAATACTTCGGAAATTACATTTACTCCAAAACGATTAATTACCAAAGACCGCAGGATAATTGTGGAATTTCAATATTCCGATAAAAATTACGCCCGGTCGATTATCACTACCGATCATGTGTTTGAATCACAAAAGTCAAAAGTTTGGTTTAATGTTTACAGTGAGCAGGATTCAAAAAATCAACCCTTGCAACAAACACTGAAAGACGAAGACAAACTGATCATGGCTTTAGTTGGCGATAGTATACAGGACGCATATAATTTCAGTATTGACAGTGTTGCGTTCAATGCGAACCAAATTCTGTACAAAAAAACCGATTCATTGGGATACGATTCCGTTTTTGCTTTTAGCGCCAGTGCCGACAGCGCTTTTTATAAACTGCAATTTTCCCATGTTGGGAGCGGTAACGGAAATTATGTTGTGTCAACATTCACCGCTCTGGGACGAACCTATAAATGGGTAGCGCCCGATACCATTGCGGGAATTATTTACAAGCAGGGAAATTTTGAACCCATAATTTTATTGGTAACACCTAAAAAACGCCAAATGATTAATGCCGGTTGGGAATACCAACCTAACAAAACAACCAAATTATTTATTGAAGGCGCTTTTTCGGAGAACGATGTAAACCAATTCAGTAAAATTCAAAAAGCGAATGATGATGGTTACGCCTTGAAAATTGGTGGCGAAAAAATATTCAGGTTAAATGACACCATAAATCCATTGGAATTGGTAACAACCGTAAATGCCGAAATGCTGACGCAAACATTTAACCGCATTGAACGTTTCAGACCTGTTGAATTTGAACGTAACTGGAATGTAACGCAAGCCATGTTACTCAACGATCAGGTTCAGGCCGATGTTGGATTAACATTACGTAAAAAAAATTACGGCTCTATTGGCGTTAACGGAAATACATTTCAAATACGAGATAATTACTCGGGTTTTATGTCAAGACTAAGCGGACAATACAGACGTAATGGTTGGAATTTAAACGGTACAGGTTCTTATTTGCAAACCGATGGTAGGCTTGGAACTTCGTTTCTGCGACACAATACACAATTAAGTAAAACCATTAAACGGTTCATGTTAGGCTTTAACGATATTCATGAATACAACCAATTTTATGAAAAAGGCAAAAGCGATTCAACCATTGCCGGTTCTTATCGTTTTTACGATTGGGAAGCCTATGCCGGAACAAGTGATACGCTTGGAAATAGGTTTACGATCAACTACCGTCAGCGCACCGATTGGTTAAACGATTCGGGAAGTATTGCAAAGGCTGCACTCGGACAACAATACGGAGCAACGGCACAATTTTTAAAAAATCCGAAAAATATGATTCGCTTGCGTGCAGGATACAGAACCTTGAAAATTATTGATTCAACCTTGAGCGTCCAAAAAGGTGATAATACCATTGTAGGTCGGGTAGAACATGATTTGCGCTTGTGGAAAAATTTCTTTACCAGTTCATTGTTTTACGAAGTGTCGTCAGGTCTGGAATTAAAACGTGAATTCATTTATATTGAAGTTCCGGCAGGACAAGGAACCTATTTTTGGAATGATTACAACGGTAACGGCATAAAAGAATTAAGCGAATTTGAAATTGCCGCATTTCCCGATCAGGCAACCTATATTCGTGCGTTCACCCCAACAAACACATATGTGCGCACGTACAATAATCAGTTCAGTCAAAACATAAGTTTAAATCCCGCATATTTAATAAAAAACAAAAAGGGATTTTTAAAATTTCTCTCAAAATTGACCGATCAGGCTTTTTACCGCGTTGAACGAAAAACAGCGAATGATATTCCAGAGCAGGCTTTTAATCCGTTCAGAAAAGAAATTGCCGATACAAGTTTGCAGCTATTGTCTTCATCATTGCGAAACATTTTGTTCTTTAACCGAAGTTCATCCGTTTTCGCCCTGGATTATACTGTTCAGGAAAATAGCAGTAAATCGTTGCTGAGTAATGGATTTGAATTGCGCAAATTATCGACACAGGAATTAAAAACGCGTTTGACCATAAAACGTGTATTGACCTTAACCACACTGTACAAAACCGGACAAAAATTAAATTCAAGCGATTTTTTGAATGGCAGGAATTATAAAATTGATTTTTACGAAATAAAACCTGAGTTGGCCTGGCAACCGGGAACCAATTTCCGATGGAGCATAAATTACTCGTATTTGTATAAGCAAAATAAATTGGAAGGCGGTGGCGAGCGCACCATTAATAATAATTACGGAACCGAAATTCGTTTCAGCACGGCCGAAAAAGGAAGTATACTTGCTAATTTTAATTATGTATTGATCGATTATAACGGGCCATCAAACACTGCGCTTTCGTTTGAAATGTTGGATGCTTTGAAGAATGGTAAAAACTATACCTGGAGCACATCATGGCAGCAATCGCTGACAAAAAATCTTCAACTAAATTTGACCTATGTCGGTCGCAAGAGCGAAGGGAATAAAATAATACACACTGGTGGTGTACAGGTTAGGGCGTTTTTCTAATATTTCACATTATGAATTTATACTTTGTTAGCAAACCTATGAACGGTCCCGGTATTACCGGTATTCCTCCGTATATGATTTTTTTGACAATAATTGCAATTGTATTTCTGATTTACTTCTTTTATTCAAGATCTCAAAAAAAAGTAGTATTTCCATCCCCCTTATAAAGGGGGTGGCCCACGTAAAAACCAAGCTCAATATAAAATATTCAGGCCGGGGGATTATTTTGCCAATATAAATCCTCCGCCCATTAATTCTATAGTTGAAAAGAAATTCTTGTGGGCACCTCCTTTACAAAGGAGGATGGAAATTTACGTGAGACGTAAACTCTCTACATTAACATGTAAATTATGCAAACCTTGCTCATTTTATTGCAAGATTTCAAATTATCGGACTGTGAATTACGCAACTTATAGAATAAGTTATGCAATCTTCTTGTCGTCTTTATATCTCATCTTTATTATGTGAAATTAAATCACATTAAAACTATATGAAAAAAATAATTATTTGTTTAATGCTTATATCCTCGGGTATTACATTAAACGCACAGGATGCAGACACCGACAACAGGTCAAACCTGACTTTTGGTATTAAAGCAGGACTGAACTACTCGAACGTATGGGATGAACAAGGTCAGGACTTTCAAGCCGATGGAAAACTTGGCTTTGCAGGAGGACTTTTTCTTGGTGTTCCCATTGGAAAATATTTAGGTTTCCAACCTGAATTACTAATTTCACAAAAAGGATTTCAGGGTTCAGGAACCTTATTCTTCACTCCTTACTCATTTACCCGAACAACTACGTATATTGATGTTCCTTTACAATTACAATTTAAACCTATTCGTTACGTAACTATTGTTCTTGGACCGCAATATTCGTACCTCATGAGCGTGAGGAATACCTACACCTCTGGGTCGACCACCAGCGAACAAGAACAGGAATTCAGCAATGATAATATCCGTAAAAATATATTAGGATTTGTGTTCGGTGCCGATATCAATGTATCACACCTTGTGTTATCAGGACGACTTGGCTGGGATTTGCAAAATAACAATGGTGACGGAACATCATACACCCCGCGTTATAAAAACCAATGGTTACAATTTACATTAGGATTTAAAATTTAATAAAAATAAAGTTTGCGTTCTTTCCCCCTTCTAAAGGGGGTGGCCTGCTTAAAAATCAAAGTCAACATTTAATATAAAGGCCGGGGGATTTTTACCAATATAAATCCTTCGCCCATTAATTTTTTCATTGAAAAGAAATTCTCGTGGGCACCTCCTTTAAAAGGAGGAAGGAGATCCTCCATGAAATTAAATGTAAAACTACGTCACACGGAAAGTAAAATTTCTCGTGTCTCGTGTCTAATGTCTCGCATCTAAATCAATGTTTAAAATGCCTATTCCCCGTAAACACCATAGCCATTCCTGCTTTATTGCAATAGTCTATCGACTCTTTATCTTTAATTGATCCCCCGGGTTGAACTACGGCACGAATTCCTGCATTAAAAGCTATCTCAACACAATCAGGAAACGGAAAAAATGCATCGCTGGCCATTACGGCACCGTTCAGATCAAAATTAAAGGCTTTTGCTTTTTCAATGGCTTGTTTTAATGCATCAACACGCGATGTTTGTCCGGTGCCGCTTGCAATAAGTGTATTATTTTTTGCTAATACAATTGTATTTGATTTGGTATGTTTTACCAATACATTGGCGAATTCAAGATCAGAAATTTCCTGCGGGCTTGCTTTTTTATCAGTTACCGATGTAAAATTTGCATTGGTGTCAACAACATTATCACGTTGCTGCCATAATACTCCATTCAAAGCCGAACGCACATTGTATTGCGGCATAGTCACCGGTTTTTGTTGTAAAATAACACGGTTTTTTTTACTTTTCAAAATTTCCAAGGCTTTTTCGCTGTAAGAAGGGGCTATCAAAACTTCACAAAATAATTTATCAATTTCCAAAGCTGTTTTATCATCAACGGCCTTATTCGTAATAATTACACCGCCAAATGCCGAAACAGGATCTCCTGCTAATGCCGCATTCCATGCTTCCAGACCCGTTTTTCGAATGGCAACTCCACAAGCATTGTTGTGTTTCAATATGGCAAATAGGAAATCATTTGTTTTATAATCAGCCGAAAGATTAACGGCTGCATCAACATCTAATAAATTATTGTACGAAAGTTCTTTGCCATGCAATTGATCGAACAGCTCATTTAATTTTCCAAAAAATGCTGCCTGCTGATGCGGATTCTCACCATAACGCAACGGATATTTATCGGCAACGCTTAATTTCAATACTGCATTTTCTTTATCAAAGTATTTAAAAATTAATCCGTCATAATGAGAAGTAACGTGAAATGCTTTTCCGGCATGGTATTTACGCTGCTCAAGTGTAGTTGATGCGTTTTGATTTGTAATAACTTCCGCCAATGAATTATAATCATTCTTATCGCAAATAATTAACGTGTCTTCAAAATTCTTTGCTGCTGCACGTATCAATGAAACACCGCCAATATCTATTTTTTCAATTATTTCATCTTCGGTACCGCCTTTGGCAACAGTTTCTTCAAAGGGATACAAATCTACAATAACAAGATCCAGTTGCGGAATTGAATATTCTTCCAACGTGGCAATATCACTTGTATTATTTCTCCGTGCTAAAATTCCACCAAACACTTTTGGATGCAATGTTTTTACGCGGCCTCCTAAAATTGACGGATACCCGGTTACATCTTCCACAGGAATAACATTGCCGCCCAATTTTTCAATAAAACTTTGAGTACCGCCAGTTGAATACATGGTGACATTGTTTTTTTTAAGCGCTTCAATAACGGGTTCCAATCCGTCTTTATAAAATACCGAAATCAGGGCGCTTTTGATCTTCTTGTTTTCCATGGGGCGAAAGTAGGATATTCGGCCGAAGGCCTTGGCCCTAATTATTCACATGTTTTGAACGTCTCGCTTATGGAGTTTCTAATTTCGAGTTTCTAATTGGAGTACTAGCGTCTAATCCCGTGCAACAGGCGTGTTCCGGAAAATAACATTCACACCCTATTTACACCTATTGGTAATCATGCCCACACCAACAACAAACTACAAACATCAAACCTTTTCCTACCACACCCCTTTTTACACCTATACGGAGTCACGCCCAAGCCCCCTATTTACTATTAACGAATTACTATTACCTTCGTTGAATGGATTCTTTATCCCAAATCGTACTAGGTGCCGCCTGCGGACAAGCAGCAGCAGGAAAACAACTAGGAAACAAAGCCTTGTTTTGGGGCGCCATTGGGGGAACCATTCCCGATCTGGACACATTTATTACGCCCTTTTTTGATAATGTAACGGCTTTATTAGTCCATCGCGGTTATACGCATAGCATGTTCTTTTCATTTGTTGCAGCACCAATACTTGCGTTCATTTTACATCGTTTCAATAAAAGCGTATCGTATTTTACATGGTTCAATGTGTTTTTCTGGTCGCTTATAACACATCCGATGTTGGATTGTTTTACAGGATACGGAACACCGTTCTTTTTACCATTCAGCGATTTCCGGGTAGATATTAATTCTATTTTTATTATCGATCCCGTTTACACCATAATTTACATTGTTTGTTTGATCATGGTGATGCGAAAAGAGAAGGATCACGTCCAACGCACACGGTGGAACAATCGTGGAATATTTTTATCGACAGCTTATTTACTTTTTACATTTCTAAATCAAAATATACAGACTAAGATTTTTAAAGAGGAATTAGCAAAACAAAAAATTTCATATAACACAACTTTTTCAGCACCAA
>JAYUZA010000030.1:0-3129 GCA_043752145.1 Flavobacteriales bacterium | reverse complement strand
GCTTTCCTACATAATCATTAAAGCATGGTGAAACATCATTGGTATCTTTAGGTGTAGGATAATAGAACAAGCACATAGCGCTTCCTCCGTCAGGAGTCCGCCCTCTGGAATTATTGACAAGTATTTGTCCGAATGTTTGTGAATCTACAGTTGAGCCCGAAGCATTTTTCAACGCTAAATTAAATCCCAGACTTGAAAGTGAAAAATTGGTATGCAGTGAGAAATCGGCCGGAAAAGAAGGAAAAGCAGAAGTTATACTGGAAGAACCTAAAACCAAATAGGGAATGAGTGACAGATCGTCAAGTCCAAGATCATAATTGTTAGCCTGTATTGCTAAAACATTGTTACCAATTTTTAGTGCCTGAGTTAATACCGATTTTGGCGCTAAATAAAATTCGAAATCACCGCCAGTGTATAAATTCGCCTCATGTTCTTCATAAGCCCATGTATTGTATGCCGGATGATCGCCAAATACACCAATATTAGATCGTGCAATTTCAACTCCGTTCAAATACGCCACAAATGAATCGTCATAGTCGAGCATTAAAAATCCAAGATCGTATACACTGGTATCGGTTAAAATAAAATTTTTGCGTAAATAAACCGAATAGGCAAAGGCTACATCGGTAGCATCGTCTCCATCACCATATCCAAATCCGCCAACGCTAACAGGCCAGCTTGAATCGTTATATAAAGCTTGATACCAGGAAGTGTCGGGAGGGCTCGCGGTGTTTACTTGATACTTCCATGATCCATCGGCAAAGATCGGAACTTCCCAATGGTCAATTACATCCGTTCTGTTTTTTTCGGAGGCGTATACAGTGTAGTGCGAATAAGGTTGAACGAGCACCGGAGGAAAAGTCCATGTTATGATTTCGGTACCTTCGGTATAAACAAATGAATAATTTGTAAGATCAATGGCCGTGCCGGTTGGATTGTAAAGTTCAATCCAATCTTCGTTATCCCCATCCTCATCGGGAAAAAGATTATCATTGGCAGAACAAACTTCGTTAATTACAACCTGCGCATGATTGGTTTTATTGCCGAAACAAAAAATAAAAGTAGCCAGAGATAAAAAACGTATAATACTTTTCATTTGCTCGATCTGTGTAATTATTAGTTTTAAATTTCTAACTCCTTTATAAATGTTTTTTAAAGGTGTCGTTGAACCCTAACGGGTTTCGCGTCTCCATTTCTCGCATCTTAAAGATCCGGGTCTTTAAACGCTGGATTATTAATAAATTCCCAATCAGTTAATGTTTTTAGGAACGCTACAATACAGGTTTTTTCATAGGGCGGCAGTAATAATCCACCGTTGTCAATTTCTTTCATCAAGGGACTCAGGGTCGCTGAATTTTGTAAGCCTGTGCTGTAATGCTCTACAACCTGGTCGAGTGTTGCCAAACGTCCATCGTGCATATACGGTGCCGATAACTCGATATTACGTAATGTAGGCACTTTAAATTTACCATTGTCATTCACATTCCCTGTAAATTGACCACGACCGAGATCAGTGAACGCTGCGTCAAGTCCGTTATTTAAGTATTCAGTATTCACTTGAAAAAATATAGGATGAACATGGCAGTGAAAACAATCGCCACCAATAATTCCCGCACCTTCATTTTTATCGCGTTGAAAAAGATCGTAACCATACGATTCATCAGGTGTAAAACTTGCTTCGTTGCGCACAACTTTATCAAATTTAGATTCGCCCGAGATCATGGTCCTTAAAAATTGAGCGATGGCTTTGGCTACCAATGAAGAATCTATTTCATATGTATCAAATGCTTTTTTAAACAGGAACGGATATGTATCATGATTTTGTAAACGTTCGGCCGCATCCACCCATTTTAAATGCATCTCAACCGGATTTGGTACCGGACCTAAAATTTGTTTTTCAATTGTTGCTGCTCTTCCATCCCAAAAGAAGCCAAAACTCCAACCTAAATTTATGAGGGCCATTGATTGACGGTTACCCAAAGTACCGTCAACACCGCTACTAAATTGATTAGCATCGCTGAAAGATGAAGCCGGTGAGTGACATGAACCGCATGAAATGGAATAATCAAGTGAAAGGATCTCATCATAAAATAATTTTCTTCCTAAGGCAACACCTTCAACCGTCATAGGATTATCGGAAGGAACTTGCATTGCAGGAAAACCTTCGGGAATAATTAACTCATAAGTAGTTGGGGTATATTTGTCCAAATAAGGATCATGCTTACCACAACTTTGGGTAAGAATGATCAACATGAGAACAAAAACCAATAAAACAAATGAGGTCCTTTTCATTGCAATAAATATACGTAAAAATACGGAATTATTTAGTTAAAATAGTGTCATTAAGAGTTTTTAGGAACATAACCAAAGCCCTTTTCTCCTCATCCGACAGGGCGAGAGGCTTAATCCATTCACTTTTATTGGTTTTGGTTATACCGCCTTTGTTATAAAATTCAATAACTTCTTCCAGGTTTTTAAGACTTCCGTCATGCATATACGGAAAAGTTCGCGCTACATTGCGCAAGCCCGGTGTTTTAAATTTTCCGCCATGTAAAGGATCAAGCGTCACTCTTTTTCGACCACTGTCGTTGCTATTATTTGGTAAACCAATATTTTCAAATGCAAAACTCGTGAACAATACACCGCTATGACATTTTGTACAATTTGTTTTGGAAGAAAAAAACAGGTTCATCCCTCTTATTTCTTCAGCGTTCATTCCCTTTTTGCCATTTGTTTTTTTATACAGATCGTATTTCGATCCTTTTGAAATTAATGTTCGCTGGTAAGCTGCCAGTGCGCGTGTAATGACATATGGGTCGGGTTGACGGTTATACGCTTCTTTTGCAAGCGCAACATACTTTTCATCTTTCAGCATTAATTCAGCAGCGGAAATTAAATTTCCATGCATTTCATTTGAGCCGTCAAATGGTACTAATACCTGCAATTCAAGTGTGGGAACTCCTCCGTCATAATCAAAATATGGATGGTATCCGATATTTAGCAGCGAAGGTGAATTACGGTTATTGATACTGTCATGCGATCCTTTATGTGTTTTTACCGTATCGGCAAAAGCAAGTTCGGGTTTATGACACGATGAACATGATATTTTTTTATCGGCCGAAAATTGCG
>JAYUZA010000029.1:0-3134 GCA_043752145.1 Flavobacteriales bacterium | reverse complement strand
GCTGACCTTGTTGGTAAGGTAGAAGCTGGTATTCCAGAGGATGATGTTCGTAACCCTGCAACAATTGCCGATAACGTTGGAGATAACGTTGGGGACGTTGCCGGTATGGGTGCCGATCTTTTTGGATCTTACGTTGCAACTATTCTTGCTACCATGGTATTGGGACAAGAAATTAAATCAACCGATAATTTTAACGGTTTTGCGCCTATCTTATTACCAATGGCCATTGCCGGTGTTGGTTTATTATTCTCTATAGTAGGAACGTGGTTCGTTCGCATTAAAAGCGAAACAAGCAGTGTTCAGGCAGCTTTGAATTTAGGAAACTGGATGTCGGTAATACTTACAGGTATTGCTTCATTTGGCTTAGTATATTGGATGTTACCCGATGAAATGACATGGGTTAATTCATTGCGTGGTGTTACCATTACGAAGATGGGTGTATTCTATGCAATTCTTACCGGATTAATTGTTGGTGCTTTAATGAGTATTATTACCGAGTATTACACTGCAATGGGTAAACGTCCGGTTAAATCCATAATCAAACAATCGGCAACTGGTCACGCTACAAATATCATTGGTGGTTTAGCTGTTGGTATGGAAAGTACGGTAATGCCAATTTTGGTTTTAGCAGCTGGTATTTATGGTTCGTTTTATTTTGCAGGATTATATGGTGTGGCAATTGCTGCAGCAGGTATGATGGCAACTACAGCTATGCAATTAGCGATTGACGCATTTGGCCCCATTGCCGATAACGCAGGTGGTATTGCCGAAATGAGTCAGTTACCCGAAGAAGTTCGTCACCGTACCGATAATTTGGATGCCGTAGGTAATACAACAGCAGCAACAGGAAAAGGATTTGCCATTGCTTCGGCAGCGCTTACTTCCTTAGCGTTATTTGCAGCTTTCGTGGGTATTGCAGGAATTTCAAGTATCGATATATATAAAGCCGATGTACTTGCAGGATTATTTGTGGGTGGTATGATACCATTTATATTTTCATCGTTGTGTATTGCAGCCGTAGGACGTGCAGCCATGGACATGGTGAACGAAGTACGCAGGCAGTTTCGCGAAATTCCGGGCATCATGGAATACAAAGCAAAACCCGAGTATGAAAAATGTGTTGAGATATCAACCAAAGCATCTATTCGTGAAATGATGTTACCGGGTGCAATTGCCTTAATCGTTCCTGTAATAGTTGGATTCACTTTTGGTCCCGAAGTATTGGGAGGTTTATTAGCAGGTGTAACCGTTAGCGGTGTATTAATGGGTATGTTCCAATCAAATGCCGGTGGTGCATGGGATAACGCAAAAAAATCATTTGAAAAAGGTGTTGAGATCGAAGTAAACGGTAAAAAAGAAATTTTCTACAAAAAATCTGAACCACATAAAGCATCAGTTACGGGAGATACGGTTGGTGACCCTTTTAAGGATACATCAGGTCCTTCAATGAACATTTTAATTAAGTTGATGTCCATCGTTTCGCTTGTTATCGCTCCGCACATCGCGCTTAAAAATGCCGAAGGTCCAACCAAAGATGGCGCTGCTATTGTAGTTGCAAAAGACGTGTTTACAGGTGCCGAAGGTCCTTTCCATGTTGAACCAAAAGCATCGACAGTTGAGTGGAAAGCAACTAAAGTAGGTGGCGAACATTTTGGAACCATTGGTTTAATTGAAGGTACATTTGAAGTGAAGGAAGATAAATTAGTAGCTGCAAACTTTACAGTTGACATGCATGATATTAAGGTAACCGATATTAAAGACACATCAAAGGCAGCCGGATTCTTAGAACATATGTTGAGTGCTGATTTCTTTATAGCTGATTCGTTCCCAAGTGCGAAACTAACGCTTAAAAAAGCACAATTCGTGCGTGAAACAAGCAACTATATTGTAATTGGTGATCTTACCATAAAAGGCATTACAAAAGAAATTATGTTCCCTGCAACTTTTACCACGAATGATAAAGGTGATGAGTTGCAAGGCGATGCTACCTTTACCATCGATCGTACACGTTGGGGCATATCAGCCGGTTCAAAAACACTGGCAGGAACCATTGCCGAACGTGCCATAGGTGATGACATTGAATTCAAGGTCCATATACAGGCCACTAAATAGTTAAAAAAGCCTCGAAACAAATCGGGGCTTTTTTATTGGTATACATTTTGATAATATAACTACAACCCACAGATTAATCTTTGGGACTTAAATGAAAAACAAAATGACTTTAGCAAACATTGGTATAGGAGTAGTGGCATTAACTTTTTTTGGTGTTGGTATTTATAAAAACATACACAACAATACCAAAACAGAGTCGACAACCATTGCTGTAGGATCAACTCCAGCTATTGGTGATATGGCTCCTGAAATTGAACAAATGGGTGTCAATGGAAAAAAACTAAAGCTCTCTTCACTTAAAGGCAAAGTTGTGTTGATCGATTTTTGGGCCAGCTGGTGTGGTCCGTGCAGAGCCGAAAACCCAAATGTTGTAAATGCCTACAACAAATACAAAAAAGCAAAATTCAAAACAGCAACCGGATTCGAAATTTTTAGTGTTAGCCTTGATTCTGATAAAAAGCGTTGGTCCGAGGCTATAAAAGCTGATAAATTATCGTGGAAAAATCACGTATGTGATCTTCAGGGCTGGAGCAATTTAGCTGCTTTGAAATATGGTGTGGAGTCTATCCCCATGAACTTTTTACTTGACGAAACGGGTAAAATTATAGCTACCAATTTGCGTGAGATCGATCTGCATCTAGCTATTGATAAGCTTGTTTTAAAGCTTTAAAACCTAATAACTATTCACTATTAACTAAATACGTTAAACAACGTATTTCAACTTATTTTCCTCTTTTTCATTTTTGTACCATAAATCATGCAACTATGAAAAAGTATTTCGTTTTACTATTAATGGCTTCATCATCATTAGCCAATGCGCAATGGGACAAGAACGGAGGTATCATTTTTTGTAAATGGGGTTACCAGGGTGGAAGCACCAACGTGAGCAATTATTTTTACGAAACAAATCCAACCGAATATTCGGGTTTAACTGCAGTATCGTCTATCACCGCTTCAAGGGATGTGAAGTACAACAACAAGGCAATATTTTGTGAGATCGAAGTGGTTAAACCACAACTTAT
>JAYUZA010000028.1:0-7994 GCA_043752145.1 Flavobacteriales bacterium | reverse complement strand
GCTCGGCCGGAACGCCTGAATCATTGAAATAATTCATTTGCACATTTGCTAATTACTTAAGAAACTTCCCCGTAAACGAATTCTTCTTCGTTTTCAATCCTTCAACACTTCCCTCGTAAACAACACTGCCGCCTGCATCTCCGCCTTCAGGACCCAGGTCAATGACCCAGTCGGCACATTTAATTATTTCCATATTGTGCTCAATTACCAAAACCGAATTTCCCTTATCAATTAACGCGTTTAACGAATATAATAATTTTTTTACATCGTCAAAATGCAAACCTGTAGAAGGTTCATCAAAAATAAAAAGCGTGTTTTGCTTTTGCTCTCCTTCGATCAAAAACGAAGCTAATTTTATACGCTGTGCTTCTCCCCCACTCAATGTATTGCTCGACTGACCCAACTGCACGTAACCCAAACCAACATTACTTAAAGGCTGTAGTTTTTTAATGATCTTTCCTTCCACATCACTTCCCACAACAATTCCCTTGGTAAAAAACTCAATGGCATCATCAATGGTCATGCATAAAACATCGTAAATGCTTTTTTCGTTATAGGTAACTTCCAATAATTCCTCTTTGTATCGTTTTCCTTTACACTCATCGCACAACAAAACAACATCGGCCATGAACTGCATTTCAATAGTCACATGTCCGTCACCACTGCATGTTTCACAGCGACCACCATCAACATTGAACGAGAAATGCGAAGGTTTGTATCCGCGTGCCTTGGCTAAATTTTGCGAGGTAAATAATTGGCGTATTTCATCAAATGCTTTTACATAAGTAACAGGGTTCGAGCGTGACGATTTACCAATGGGATTTTGATCAATGAACTGCAGTTCGGTTATGTGTTTGAATTTTCCGGTCAACTCATCCATATCACCCGTTTTATCACCGTAACCACCCAAAAATTTGGTTACCGAAGGGTATAATAGCTTACGTACTAAAGTAGATTTACCTGAACCGCTTACACCTGTAATACAGGTAAAAACATCCAACGGAACTTTTACATCAATATTTTTTAAATTATTCTCTCTGCAACCTTTTAATTCAATATAATTTGTCCAGTTGCGCTTGACTACACCGGCATCAATCGTTTTTCGTCCGGTTAAATAATCGGCAGTTAAACTTGTGGTAGCAACTATAAGATCGTCATGATTTCCTTGAAAAACAACTTCACCGCCATGCGTTCCTGCCATGGGACCCATATCAATAATTTCATCGGCAGCCAACATCATTTCTTCATCGTGCTCAACAACTATAACTGTATTTCCCAAATCACGCAGACCTTTTAAAACAGTTATCAAGCGTTGCGTATCGCGTGGATGCAGACCAATGCTTGGCTCATCTAAAATGTAAAGCGAACCAACCAAACTACTACCCAACGATGTTGCTAAATTTATACGTTGCGACTCTCCACCACTCAGGGTATTTGCAGCCCGGTTCAGGGTCAAATATCCAACACCAACATCAATTAAAAATTTCAACCGATTGGTAATCTCAGGCAATAAACGCTTGGCAATTATTTGCTGTTGATCATCTAATTTTATAGTACTAAAAAATTCATATGCTTCTTTTACCGAACATAGAACAAGGTCAGCAACACATTTACCATTCACCAAAACATAATTCGCATCTTTACGCAAACGTGTAGCGCGGCAATCGGGACAAGTGGTTTTACCTCTGTAGCGACTCAACATTACACGGTATTGGATCTTGTATAAATTAGCTTCTAAATATTTGAAAAAATCATTTAGCCCTTTAAAATGTTTATTACCGGTCCATAACAATTCCCTTTGGGTTTTGGTAAGATCCTTAATAGGTTTATGAACGGGAAAATCAAATTTATGGGCATGCTTAATTAACTCTTTTTTCCATTCGCTCATCGTCTCACCACGCCAGCAAGCAACACCTTCATCGTAAACAGAAAGTCCTTTGTTGGGAATTACCAGATCGGGATCAACACCAATAATACTTCCATATCCTTCACACACCTTACAAGCACCTATAGGATTATTGAACGCGAATAAATTTGGCGTAAGTTCTTCAAAAATTATTCCATCGGCTTCAAATAAATTATTGAATGTATGATGTATTGTCTTTTTCCCCTCAACAATTACTTCACAGGTACTGTTTCCCTCACTAAAAGCTGTTTCAACCGAATCGTATGCCCTGCTTATAAATTCTTCGTCAACTTCATTGGTTATAAAACGATCCACCAAAACCTTCATTGTCTCCAGTTTTGATTTCTTTTTTAAAAACGTTTCGATCTCAACCAATTCATCATCCAACCAAATACGTGTGTATCCCTGGTTCATGAATGAAGTAAGATCGGCTGTTAAATTGCTTTTCTTTTTCACCACATGGTCAAAAACCAAATACACTTTTGATTTAGCAGGAATCGAGCAAATAAAATCAACCACATCTTTTTGTGTATGGCGTTTTACTTCTTTTCCCGAAACAGGCGAATGTGTTTTGCCTACCCGTGCAAAAAACAATTTATAGTAATCATATATCTCGGTAACCGTTCCAACAGTTGACCGCGGATTTTTTGAAATAACTTTTTGTTCAATGGCAATGGCCGGTGATATTCCTTTTATACTGTCAACATCGGGTTTATCCAATCTTCCTAAAAACTGACGAGCATAGGAAGAAAGACTCTCAACATACCTGCGCTGCCCCTCGGCATACAAGGTATCAAAAGCCAGCGATGATTTTCCTGAACCCGAAACACCGGTAATAACGATCAACTTGTTTTTCGGAATGGCAACATGCACATTTTTAAGGTTATGCATGCGGGCACCTTCCACAATAATGTGTGTTTTGGAATTTACGATGGCCTTACTTTCAATCATTTTTTACAGGGTTGCAAAGATACGAATTTAATGGTCAATAACCCTGGTTGCATTATACGTTTGATAAGTTTAACGATTTTGAAAAAGCCTAGAAAAATATAGATTTACCGCTGGTAAAGCCAGTGCAGCAAATACATACGCCATAGCCGGCTCAGGATAAATTGAATGAAAGTAAAAAAACTGGCATAAAACGCCACATATAAAGAACCCTCCATAAAAACTAAATCGAATAAACTTATTTACCCGTGAAATAACCGTTAAAAACCCTTCACTTATTCCAATTAACGACAAAATAAAAACCGCATTAAATGGACTTAAATCTTTTGTAAGAAAAGTCAGACCAAAAAACACTAAGGCTAATGGAAATAACACAATTCCAATGTATAATTGCATTATTGTTTTTTGCTCAAAGATCAGCTTTGCATTACCCTTTCTTAAGATAGTAAAATCCAAAAGTGTTTGAATGTAATAAGGTAAAACCAACACAAAAGAAACGATCGATATCAGGTAAACTAAATTATAATCTCTGCTATAATTATACGATGATTTAAGAACACCGCAGGCCATAAAAAAAATAACGACCATAAATAAAAACCATTGCGAATAAAAATTATTACCTCCTTGTTTTGAACGAAACAAAAAGCCAAACCATCCCGTTTTACCTCTTAATGCTGCAACATATCCCCGCTTTGCATCTTTATCATTGGGGTCCTTTTGAAGTGATGTCAAAAAATGTTCTTCCGCTTTTCTAAATTCTCCTTCATTTAAAAATATCCAACCGGCATTTTCATGCGACCAACTGCTATCAGGATGTTCCTTCAACGTTTCAAGTAAACTTTCCTTCACCTCCTTTTTCTTTCCCAGGCGTTTTAAGGCATTTGTACGAACGTTCATGCACGTTACATGATTGGGAGATAAAGAAAGCCCTTTAACAGCATATTCAAGTGCCGACTCGTACATATGCAATTCAAAATCAAGTAATGCTATAGCTCCAAAATAATCAGCGTCTTCGGGATCAATTTTTATGGCTTCGCGTATGGCTAACCTAGCTTTATAAACGTTTTGCATGAGCAAAAAATAACGATAGGCCAAATAATAATGAAATCCGTCTTCCGGATTCATTGATAATAAAAGATCAATTTCCCGTTTCGACTCCTTATCCCTTTTAGTATCTAAATAAACCATCGCCAACTGCCTGTGCAATATCTCATCATCGGGATCTTTAACAAGCTCATCACGGATCAGTTTTTCGGCCTTGGCATAATCCCTTTTCTGGATATAAAAATTAATAATATTATATTTATTTTCCATGCACCTTTATGAGTTAACTTAAATTTAACGCATTATTTGCAACCATTCTGAAAAGAGTTCTATACAACCTTGAAATAAAAATAGTTGTTATAAATATTAAAATAACCCATGTAGTAAAAAACACCTCAGTAGTGGCTATAAAAAACATAATAAGACAGATCAAATTAATGAAAAAAGCAAAAATAAACCAGCCTTCATTGATCTTTTTGAAAAAAAACATCAATAACAACATCTGAACCGAATGATAGCAGAATATAATTACATTAAATGATAAGATCGACAAAGAGAATATATCATAAACCAAAACAGACAAAAAAATTAATATAACAGTATAAATAATCCCCATTTTCGAGTTCAAAACTAAAGAATTTCGAATTTTACGTGGCGCAAACAGAACCAAAAAAATGGTTTTCATTTCAACAACAGAAATATAAATAAAACCATAGTACACCACCCTTATTACAATTAACCAATTAACAAAATCATTGTTTCCATCCAACCGCTCAAATACATAAGCCAAAAACCAAAAACCTCCCAACATTAGAATAGCCTTGTATACTATATTGTACGTTCTATCGCCAACAAATAGATCGATCCACTTATTACTATGGTACTCAAAATACTTTTTTTGTACGGCCTTGTTTTCCGGCTCCTTTTTCAAGGAATTTGTAATGAATTCTTTTGCACGGCTAAAATTATTCCCTTTTGAGTAGATCAATCCGGCAACTTCGTTTGTATATGAATCTTCGGGATCGATTTTAAGTGACTCCTTAATTGTCAATTTTGCAGACTTAAGGTCCTCAAGCATCAAAAAACAATACGCTTTTATTGACCATGCTTTCAAATGTGTTGGATCTAACTTGATCGCAAAATCACATTTAGCCAACGCTAACTTAAATAACTTGTCGTCAACATACAGTCGGGCCAAAAACGCATGGTAACCTGCACAAGTAGGATCCATCTCAATAGCTCTTTTTATCTCAGTAATTGCCTTTGTACGATGACCGGTGTTACTTAGGCAAACTGAATACATGTAAATATTGACGTGATTAGTAGGATTTAGCTTAATCGAATTTTCTACCTGCTCTAATCCACTGGCATCATTAAGCATTATTTTTGAATAGCCAAGAAAGGTCAAGGCTCTTATAGACTCAGGATTTTGTTTTAACTCTTCTTCACATAACTTTTTTAACTCGCTATATCTACCTTGTTTCAGGAACTGGTCTGATCGCTCCGAAAAATATTCCACTATTTTTTTATTTTCAAATAGCCAAGTATCTCATCATAAATACCCGAATCATTTGCATAAATAGCATAATTTTTTGCGGTTAAGAACCATTCAAGGGTACTCGGTTTAATTTGTTTGGCCGCTTTAACCAGATCATTTGTTGTTAGCGGACAAATTCCTCCTTTTGCCATAGCTTCGCGCAACTTATCCTCAACCGCTGTATCTACCACAGCTTTAATGTCTGCGCCCGAAAAATCTTTCATGTATGTCACTATTTTACCATGGTCAATACTTTCCTGCGGTTTACCTTTTAAAATTAATTGCAAAATTTCTTGCTTGGCCTGTTCATCCGGTGGCGGCACAAAAACAATTTTATCAAATCGTCCGGGTCTTCTAAAAGCAGCGTCCAAATGCCATGGGGCATTCGTAGCCCCCATTATAAGTACGCCTTCATTTGTAGCACTTACACCATCCATCTCTGATAGAAATTGGTTTATCACATGTCGTCCGGCCGATTGCTTCATATCGCTTCTGCTTGCACCCAACGCATCCACTTCATCAAAAAACAAAACACAGGGTTTATTTCTACGCCCTGTTTCGAATAATCCATGCAAATTCTTTTCGCTTTGCCCAATGTACATGTCCATGATCTCGTTTATACCAACCGTTATGAACGAAGATTTTATTTCTCCTGCCGTTGCCTTGGCCAAAAAAGTTTTACCACAACCGGGTGGACCATACAACAAAACTCCCCCACCTGCTTTTTTACCATACGCGGCAAATAATTCATGGTTCTCTTGAGGCAAGATGATCTTCATACGAATATCATCTTTCACTTTATTCATACCACCAACATGACTGAAATTTATATCAGGCTTATCCAGTTTTTTAAATCTTTCGTTTCCTTCCAACTCATCGTCAGCATCATTATCATCAGTGTTCTTCGAATTGAATTCAACTGTTGTTACCCTAACAATTTTCTCCAGTTCATCATCACTAAGGTTTGCGTCCAACGACTTTGCAGTTAAATAATACTGCGCGGCTTTCGCTTTATCCTTTTCTTTAAAAAGTAGTCTGGCATATAAAAAGTAAACACCTGCATCCTCCTTTAATTTTACCAACTCTTCAACAATAACCATTGCGACACTAAAATTGGATTTGTTATAATAGGTCTTTGCCAATAAAAATTTACTGCGAAAATGGTCCTTATCAATATCCAAATTTCCTTTTAAAATATTCTCGGCCTCGTCATTTAGTCCTTGTAAAAGCAATGCCTCGGTCAACATTATGCGCAAGGGTATGTTGGTTGGCGACAATAGCACAGCCTCTTTCAAGTTTTGTATGTATTCCTGACTCATGTAAATAAGTGTTTGATCAAATGTAAGAAAATGCCACATGTTCATAACTGCCTTTGTCATTTCGAATCTCCGATTTCCAATTTATTTTTAGCCCCCTGTAACTTTCCGGCCCTCCTGTTTGTTCCACTATTACGAGCCAAGGTTTGGACCCGTAAAATGCGTTAAACCCGTTAAAAGAGCCGAAAATGGCTATTTTGAACTGTTTTAACTGCCTTTCACCCTAAAAAATCGACCGTTTGTTGAATGGCTTTGTCCTTTTCAAAAAATTAGTTAACTTTACAATAAATTAAAATTCGCCTATAGCATAAATTTCTACCCTAACTAACACAACAGTAATCCCGAACGATCGGGACTAACCTACTAAAAAGGGAGTATTTATGCAAACCACACAATCTACAGACAATGATCTGGTACTTGGGTACATTCAAGGCCACGAATCAAATTTCGAAATTCTATTAAAACGCCATCAACATAAGGTGTTTGGATACATCTATAATCTTTGTAAGAACAGAGATTTATGCGATGATATTTTTCAGGAAACCTTTGTTAAGGTAATTCATACCCTTAAATCGGGTAAGTATAATGAAGAAGGAAAATTCCTTCCATGGGTTATGCGCATTGCCCATAA
The DNA here is from genome assembly GCA_043752145.1 of Flavobacteriales bacterium. GTDB lineage: Bacteria > Bacteroidota > Bacteroidia > Flavobacteriales_D > UBA2798 > DASPJQ01. The sequence continues at coordinate 612 of JAYUZA010000028.1, read as the reverse complement.
TTTAACCATCGACCATTTTCGCAAAAAAGCAAAAATGCCAAAAGCCGAATCGAAAAACGAGGATTTTGACATTTTTTCAACCCTTAAAATTGCCGACCGCAATTTTGAAGACGAATTAATAGGCGAACAAATTCTTGATTCGGTAAAAAAATTGATCGACTTCCTGCCCGATGAACAAAAAGAAGTTGTTGTTATGCGCCATTACGAAGATCTAAGTTTTAAAGAAATTGCCGACAAAACAGGTGTAAGTATCAATACCGCCTTGGGACGTATGCGATATGCTCTTATCAATTTACGCAAGTTAATTGAAGAGCATGAAATAGTTTTAAGCCACTAGATAAAAGGCATAAGGCAAAAGTGAGATCTAATGCCTTTCTGCCTCATGGCTTCTGCCTCTCTCGTTTGTTTTTCTAGATTTGTTTAGTTTTGTTGGACGTCCTGATTTTCGTAAAAGAAAGTCAGGACGTTAAGTTTAGTGGCAGTTATAAAACCGCTTTAACAAATCAAAAATTGGAAATCTGAAATCTGAAAAAAGTTAAGGCTGCCTGGCGCGAAAGGCGCCACCGGGCTCTCGACTTTACTCCTCGTTCGTGAGTACACTCACTGTGGGGT
>JAYUZA010000027.1:0-3138 GCA_043752145.1 Flavobacteriales bacterium | reverse complement strand
ACCGGAGCTATCCAAAATATTATTGGATTTCCAATCTCTGTTTTCCAGTACAAACCAACCACTACAGAAACTACCGTTGTGAATACTAAACCTCCTATAAATCCTTCGACCGTCTTTTTGGGTGAAATACTCTCGGCCAATTTATGTTTTCCAATAAGCCGGCCGGTAACATAAGCCATTGTATCGTTTGTCCAAATTAGGATGAAGAAGTATAAGACTATGAAATTAACCGAATTAAATATTCCTGGAAAACCCGTATATGAAAGCACAATAAAGGGCAAAACAACATAAAGGATAGAGAAAAGATAAGACCCCACAAGTGCAATTCGCTGCTCATTTTGGGCCTTTAAGAGAAATAATACTGCCGAACTTAAGGTGAAAAAACTTAAATAGAATGGTAAAATATAGGGCATTAAAGGCCAGTAATTAATAAAAGCGTAGGTTACTACACATAAAATAACTTGAAATCCTAAAGCTAAAAATCGGCCGTTTTTAAGACTTATTTTCTTATCGATCAAGGTTACAAACTCGAACGAACCTAAAAGGGCAATGAGCATAAAGAGACCGCTCATTGCTTCCTGACGAAAACAAATACAGGAGATCATTATGGCCAAAAACACAATTCCGGCAAGTGATCGCTGAACTAAGTTCTTGTCAATGGCCAACGGTTATGAAATAATAGTATTGTTCTCCGATTTTGTTTCAATCCCGTTTTCCTTTTCAGGTAATAACGCTTTTGCATCAGCTTCCTTCTTCTCTTCGGCTGCCAACAACAGGTCTTTATCCCATTGGCGTTTACCAAAAATAATTTCCAGATCTTCCTTGAAAATAACTTCCTTCTCCAATAATTTATCGGCAAGCTTCACTAAATTTTCCTGATTCTTTTTCAATAATTCAACAGCACGTTGATATTGCTCTTCCACCATTTTACTTATTTCCTCATCAATTACCATAGCTGTTTTTTCACTATATGGTTTTTGGAAAGAAAATTCACCCTGACCTGAATCGTAATAACTTAAATTACCGATCTTTTCGTTTAAACCGTAAACCGAGACCATGGCCGTTGCCATTTTTGTTACACGTTCAAGATCACTTAATGCTCCTGTTGAAATCTTATTGAATATCACTTTTTCAGAAGCACGTCCGCCTAAGATGGCGCACATTTCATCCAGCATTTGTTCCTTTGTTGTGATCTGACGCTCCTCCGGTAAATACCACGCAGCGCCCAACGATTGTCCACGTGGTACAATGGTAACTTTAATCAAAGGTGAGGCGTGTTCAAGCAACCAACTAACGGTTGCATGACCTGCTTCGTGATGCGCAATTACTTTTTTTTCTTCAACTGAAATAATTTTATTTTTCTTCTCTAAACCGCCAATGATACGATCAACAGCATCTAAGAAGTCTTGTTTCTCCACTACCTTTTTCTTTTTACGAGCCGCTATCAAAGCCGCTTCGTTACAAATATTGGCAATATCGGCTCCCGAAAACCCGGGTGTTTGGCGTGCTAAAAAATCAACATCAATATCACTACCAACTTTAATTGGTTTTAAATGCACATGAAAAATTTCTTTACGCTCTTTTACATCTGGCATATCAACATAGATCTGACGATCGAACCTTCCGGCACGCATCAAAGCTCTGTCCAAAATATCAGCACGGTTTGTTGCTGCTAATATTATTACACCGCTATTGGTTCCAAAACCATCCATTTCGGTCAATAACTGGTTCAAGGTATTTTCACGCTCATCATTTGCTCCCATATTAGGGCTTTTTCCACGTGCTCTTCCTATTGCATCTATTTCATCAATAAAAATAATGCTTGGCGCTTTTTCTTTTGCCTGACGAAAAAGGTCGCGAACCCTGCTTGCCCCAACTCCTACGAACATTTCCACAAAATCGGAACCCGAGAGTGAGAAAAAAGGAACTTGAGCCTCGCCTGCAACAGCTTTAGCCAACAATGTTTTTCCTGTGCCCGGAGGTCCTACTAACAAGGCGCCTTTCGGAATTTTTGCACCCAGATCTGTATATTTTTTTGGGAATTTTAAAAAGTCAACGATCTCCTGAATTTCTTCCTTCGCTCCTTCTAATCCTGCAACATCATTGAACGTAATATTTGTTCCTTTATCCTTATCAAAAAGTTGTGCCTTTGATTTACCAATATTAAATATCTGCGTTCCTCCTCCGCCTCCGCCTCCCATTCTACGCATCATAAACATCCATATAGCTATAACCAGAATTAATGGTAATAACCATCCCAATATTTCGCTTCCCCAATTGGCACGGGTTGAATATTTCAATGAAATAGGAAACGCGCCTTTTGAATTTTCCCGAACATTGGCGGCAAAATCATCTATAGACCCAATGTTAAATGAATATTGTGGTCCTTCTTTTCCAACCTTATTTTTTCGGTGATATGCCGAATTAACATACTCGTCCTTAATATAAATTTCGGCAACTGATTTGTTTATTACCTCAACCCTTTTCACCTGACCCTGATTCACCAATTCTTTATAAAACTCATCCTCGGTAATTTCTTTGGCGCTTGATTGCCATGAAAACAGGTTTACCGACAATAGCAGGATGATTAAAACGGCATATATCCAATAAAAGTTAAATCCCCCTCCACCTTGCGGTTTTCGGGGCTGGTTAAAGGGGCTGTTGGGTTGTGGCTTTTTCTCTTTATTCTGCTTAGACATAAATCTCTTTTCTACTTAAGTGACAATACTCAATCTTTTATTTTAGTTATTACAGCATCGGCCCACAAATGTTCAATTCCGTAAAAATCACGGGCCTCTGTTTCAAATATGTGAACCACTACGTTTACATAGTCCATTAACACCCATTGGGAATTAACCAACCCTTCAACATGCCATGGTTTTTCCTCACAAAAACGTGTGGTAAAATCCTCAACCGAATCGGCTATGGCCGAAACCTGCCGAATATTATCAGCATTGCAAACTATATAATAATCGGCAACCCTATTGCTAATATTGGTTAAATCCAGTTGTAAAATGTTTGCAGCTTTCTTTTCACGCATTCCCTCAATGATCTGCTCGAGTAAAAAACCTGTATTATTGGTATTTCGCGTAACTTTCTTCTTTTTTTGAACCTTTGCCATTTATATTTTCCTCTGAA
>JAYUZA010000026.1:0-3140 GCA_043752145.1 Flavobacteriales bacterium | reverse complement strand
GATTTTAGATTTTAGATTTTAGAAGTAAGGATAGTGAACCGTTTAACTTTATTGCAAATTTATTCAAACTTCTAAAATCTGACTTCTAACTTTATTTGGATTTATTTTTTACTGCAATCCAACGCTGCTTTCACAAATCCCACAAATAGCGGATGCGGATTCAATACAGTACTCTTGTATTCGGGGTGATATTGCACGCCAATGAACCATGGATGTGAAGTGATTTCTACCATTTCAACCAAATCTCCATCAGGATTGATACCGCTTGCAAGCATTCCTGCTTTTTCAAAAGCATCTTTATACTGATTGTTGAATTCGTATCGGTGACGATGCCTTTCGGTAATACTTGAGCGATTATAAATAGCGGCTGCTTTGGTTCCTTCTTTAATATTACACGGATAAGCACCTAAACGCATGGTTCCGCCTTTTTTGGTGATGTTTTGTTGCGATGACATTAAGTGAATTACCGGATGCGAACTGTTGATATCGATCTCCATAGTATGTGCATCTTTATACATCAATACATTGCGTGCAAATTCAATTACCGCACATTGCATTCCCAAACAAATTCCTAAAAACGGAATATTGTTCTCACGCGCAAATTTTATCGCTTCAATTTTTCCTTCTATTCCACGCGACCCAAAACCTGGTGCTACCAAAAGACCTTTAAGTCCGCTTAACTTTTCCTCAACATTGTCTTCATTTATATTTTCGCTATGAATCCAAACCAAATTTACTTTTGTATGATTGTAAGCACCGGCATGAATGAACGATTCCACAATTGATTTATAAGAATCTTTTAATTCAATATACTTTCCAACCAAACCAATTTTCACATTGCTTTCAGGATTTTTATGATTGTATAAAAACTCGTTCCAGGAAGTAAGGTCAGGCTCATTCTTAAGCGGTAAATTCAATTTTTCGCAGGCAACAATGTCCAGTTCCTCGTTCTTCATCAAAATAGGAACATCGTAAATGGTTTCGGCATCAATGCTTTCAATAACGGCCTTTGGACTAACGTTGCAAAAACGGGCGATCTTGTCGCGCAATTCACGACCCAAATGACGTTCGGCACGACATACCAGAATATCGGGTTGAACCCCTAATTCCAGTAATTGCTTAACGCTGTGTTGGGTTGGTTTTGTTTTTAATTCACCCGAAGCCGATAAATACGGAACCAATGTCAAATGTATTACAATACAATTTTGTTGCAATTCCCACTTTAACTGACGTACGGTTTCAACATAGGGCAATGATTCAATGTCGCCTACGGTTCCGCCAATTTCGGTTATGATAACATCGTATTCACCTTTATTTCCCAAAAGTTTAATGCGGTGCTTTATTTCATCAGTGATGTGTGGAATGATCTGAACAGTTTTACCCAGGTATTCGCCCTGACGTTCCTTATTGATCACACTTTGATAAATACGTCCGGTTGTTATATTATTCGCCTGAGATGTTGGTACGTTTAAAAAGCGTTCGTAGTGCCCCAGATCGAGATCGGTTTCGGCACCATCTTCTGTCACATAACATTCGCCATGTTCATACGGATTTAATGTGCCTGGATCAACGTTGATATAAGGATCCAGTTTTTGAATTGTTACCGAGTACCCGCGAGCCTGCAATAATTTAGCTAAGGAGGCTGATATAATGCCTTTACCGAGCGAAGAAGTTACCCCACCGGTAACGAAAATATATTTTGTTGATGATCCCATAGCCTATAGAAAAAAATTATTCACTACGGGGTACAAAAGTAGTCCAAAAACTTAATGCTTGAGACTTTAGTTCAAAAAAAAGCTAAAATCATGCAAAAAAAAGTGGAATGCCTGATTTATGGCAGTATGTAATTGTGAATAAGGTTAAGATCCTGCTTAAAACTCCCAATTTGCCCCAATTGTCGGGATAAGTGGTAACTGATTAATCACCTCGTTTGTGCTTCGCTCAACATAAAACACATTGGCGCGGTTATAAACGTTGGTAGCTCCGGCATTAATTTCCAAACGCGAAGTTTGCTTTTTCCTATCCGGCATTCCTTCTTCGGCTGATTTAATAATCTTATAAAAATCAAACTTGCGTTTAACGGTTACATCAAAACGATGGTAGGTTGGAAGTCGGCCAGCATTTAAATGGTCGTAAACATAACTTATATCGGCCGGGTTGGTTGCATTGGGGTCGCCTGATATATTGTTTTGAACGGGCTTGCCATAAACACCGGCAGTTTTAGTAAACGGTAGTCCTGAACCAAAGTTCCAACGTGCATTAACTTCCCAGTTTTCTTTTTTATCAAGTTTTTGGGTATACACTACATTAATATTGTGTCTGCGATCCCAAACAGGCGCATAAGTAATAATTCCATCCCAACGTGTTACCCTGCCAAGCGAGTAGGTTACCCATAAATACGTTCTTTTACCCGAATATTTGGTCACGAAATCAACTCCGTAAGCGTTACCTGTTTCAACAATGTAATCGAGTTTAAGGTAATCGGGTTTAGTTGGATCATCTGAATTATAGATCTTGTTACGGTTGATATTCGTTAATTGCGAAAAGCGTTTGAAATATCCTTCAATGTTAAAACTGAATTTTGTCGACACATCGTATTCAAATCCGTAAATAATATGAATCGCTTTTTGCAAAGCGTGTTTTCTCGTCACCTCTCTCAAATTTGAATCGGCTGTATATACGTCAGGTAAATTTGAAGACCCTGATAAAAACCCGTAAAACAAATTTACCACATCGCGATCGCTGCCTGCTGCAATTAAATTTTGAGAATAAACACCGGTTGCGGCTTTCATCCTGAATTTATCGGTAAAATTAAATTTAGCGCCCAACCTTGGTTCGGGCGAGAAATTACGCAATGACGCATAATAATGAGCTCTGAATCCCGGTTCGATCAACAATCGGCCGGCTGTTATTTTATACGTTAAATACCCTGCTATTTCGGTTGTTGATTCCTGTTGCTTAATATTCAATTTGGCAGCATTGGTGAATTGATAATTGGTATTGTATCCAATAACTTCAACACCGTATTTAATTTCGTTCCGTTTTTGAAAATATTTAAAATCAAATCCTCCATTAAAACTTTCAATGCTGCTGGTACGTGGCAAGGTTGATTTATCATCAAGGCTAATCTCGTATTTTGA
>JAYUZA010000025.1:0-3141 GCA_043752145.1 Flavobacteriales bacterium | reverse complement strand
AAAACTTGTTAGGCAAATGCCAAAATTATTCGGATCCACACTGGCTAATTCAGGAATATAGGAAGCCACTTTTCCTTCAATAGACGAAGGAATAACTTCAGAATTTATTTCGTCAATTATTTTTTGGTAATTCATGTTTTATCTTGTTTACGCAAACGTTTCAAATTTTTGTCGACATACGTTTCATGCGGTAATTTTAAAAACGAAATGAACTTCCCCGCAACGTTCTTGCCAAATATATTAATTATTACGCTTACGTATCTCTTAATTGTGCCTTTTGCAATACTGACTCCTGTAATTTCCCTGCTACATTGGGACTTTTAAACAGCAAGACGCGCCACGCTCTTAGGTTTTTTGTGAATAGTATCGCTTTAAATAAATTTTTAAATGGGCCGAAAATTGAATACGCTACACTTTCTTTTTCCATGGGTTTTGTGATGCCGAATTTAACTTTTTCGGTCTCTTTTTGATAGGTTCCGAATAATTGATCCCAAAGGATTAAAAATTTTCCATAATTTTTATCAACATATATCTCATTTTTTCCATGATGAACACGATGGGCTGATGGCGTTACAATCAGGTATTCCAGAAAACCAAGTTTACCTACCAGTTCGGTATGAATGAGCAATTGATAAATGCCTTGAATTAAGATCACCAGCAAAACGTTCTCCGGATCAAATCCAAGTATCGGAAAAAATGAATAGAAAAATATATTGAAGAACGGCACGAAAAAAGATGTACGCAAACCAACCGTCAAATTAAAAAAGCTGCTTTGATGATGAACGATGTGAGCAGACCATAATAAATTTATTTCGTGACTTAAACGGTGAAACCAATATTCGGAAAAATCGACCAAAATAAAAAGGATAACAAACATCCAAATTCCAGCTTGTTCAAATTCAAAAATACGCAGGTTGCTGAACATATAGATCCAAAGTGGTAAGGTCAAAATAGTAAACAAAAAATCGGTGGTAAATGAAATTACACCAATCATTGCATTGCGATACGAATCGCGTAAATTATGCAGTTTTACTTTGCGTAATCGTGCAACGATCCATTCGCATAAAATAAAAATAACGAAGATCCCTATGAGCGATTCTTCGAGCGACAACGATCGTATCCATAGTAATATATGATGAATTGAGTTCATAGTAATTGTTTTAAAAATTTAAAAAATGAAAAACGGATCGACATATCGGATAAAACCGACAGATCAACGAACCGATAGAAAACCGGTTATGCGAGAACTCGTCTCAAAAATTACTTACTGTGAGGGTATGCGGTAATGGAAAAAATTGTATTGCGAATACAGTTGGCCACTGAATTATTGCTGCGACCTTTTTTTGAATAGTATGGATTAGTTATAATCACACACAAGTATACATCATATTTTTGAATTGGTTCAAAAGCGTCTCAAAAAACTTGTTAAACTGGCTTGCGAACGCATGAAAATCTACTGAAACGTACCTTACAGGCGTATGCTTCAATTAAAAAGACAGATTTTGATCAAAGTGCATTTTACTCACTTTCCTCAAAATTCGTCTCTTTTTGTCTTCCATGATTAATTTTTGCATCAATAGTTGCCCTGATAATTATCAGTTGTGTTACCGAGTAATTAGTAAAGTCAGTTTCTGAGAAAACAGCATCTTTTTTTCGAATATCCTCAATGAGCTCATTTTTTGTATCTAATTCATTCTTCATGTTCAATTTTACTATTTACACTGTTATTTCCCAGACATATTGTTACAACTACAATTATCCGGCCAATTATTTTTTTGATCGCTTCTTTTTAAACGCTTTTTTTACTTTATTTATAAATGCTTTCAAATTTCCTTTTGAAAAATTCTTTTTATTACTCTTCTCCTTTTTTATAAACGTGCTTTTTTGATTAAAAGTACCCGTCTCATCCTTCTCCAAAACGAGTTTTGCTCCCGAGTCCTTTAAGGATGAAAATTCAACCCTCCCTGTTAATACACTTACCTCAACGTCTTCGTTCATTTCCTTTACATTAAATGAGGTTCCAAGAACCCTTACTCTTGTATTGCCTGTATATACGTTGAAGGGGCGTTTCGGATCTTTTTGAACTTCAAAATAAGATTCCCCACTTAAATAAACGGTGCGAACCGTGTCGTTAAAAAAAGAAGGATACGATAACTTGCTGTTTTTATTCACCCATACTTTACTGCTATCAGGCAGAAATACGACAGCACCCGAGTCGGTGGTTATAAATTCCAACCATTTAGCTTTTTCAGGTGCCTTGGCATAATTAGCCTCTTTGACTTTGTTTGCAGGAATCATGATCATGATCAATAAGAAAAGTCCTGCAATAGCAACAAATACTGATGCCGGCCTTAACCAACGTACCTGATATAATCGTGATCTGACACGTGTAACCGGAACAACACCTATCTTGAATTTTAATTTCTGCCAATCCTTTTCAGTATTTGGCTCAAAGTCCTCCTTTAAATTACCGGCTAACGACCAAATATTTTTTACACCATCAAACGCTTGCTGATTTGCCGGATCCAGGTTTATCCAGTCAAGCAATTCCTTTTCTTCTTCGGTGGTTGTATTTGCCGAAAGAGATTTGGTAATAAGCGCTAATATGTGAGATTCTATCATGTACAATTACTATTCCTTGTTATAACAATCAAAAGGCTATTGACCCCCAAAAGAAAAACAACTTTCTTGAAAGGCTTTATACAAGCGCTAAAAGAAGTTGAAATGACAAATAAGGGATTATATAAACGATTCCTGAACTGATGACCAGGCCAAGAAACTCTTTGGTTAGATAAGGCTTTAATTCGTCCCGCATTTTTTGCAGCGCAATACCCATTTGGTTTTCAACAGTTTTTATTGAAATATCAAGATGTTCGGCAATTTCCTTATATTTCATTTCTTCAAAACGACTAAGGACGAATATGGCTTTACATTTTGGGGGAAGTTTTGCTAAGGCTGCCTGTATTTTTTTTTCAAGTTCCTGAATGGTCATATTTTCATTCGGATTTACAGACAAGTTCAGGCTCACGTCATCAAAACGAACGATATTTTTATTGCTTTCTAAATAATTAATACAAGCATTGGTAGTGGATCTAAATAAATACCCTTTCTTATTCTCGATCAACAATAATTCCTCATGGC
>JAYUZA010000024.1:0-3144 GCA_043752145.1 Flavobacteriales bacterium | reverse complement strand
AGGTAAGTATGCGCGGTGGAAGCGGATTTGCCTATGGTGCAGGAAGCCGTGTTTTATTATTGGTTGATGATATGCCTATGTTGAGTGGCGATGCATCGGATATTAAATGGAACGCTTTGCCGGTTGAGAACATCGAACAAATTGAGGTCATGAAAGGTGCTTCATCGGTTTTATACGGTTCGGGTGCATTAAACGGTGTGATACATGTGCGCACAGCTTATCCAACCGATCAACCACTCACAAAAATAAATGTTACCCACGGTATGTATGGCGATCCTCAACGTGATAGTTTACGCTGGTGGCGAAAAGGTGAAAACCCTTATTATACCGGTGCTTATTTTTTGCATTCGCGCAAAGTAAAACAAATGGATGTTGTTGTTGGTGGAGCGTTTTTTGACGATGGTGGTTACCGCGAAGGTGAGACTGAGTCACGCTCCCGTTTAAATTTAGGTTTGCGTTATCGCCCTAAAAAAAATCCGCGACTTAATTTTGGCATTAACGGAAACTATTCGCAGGCCAAAGGTGGACTTTTCATTATTTGGGAGGACCAAAATAATGCGTATAGCCCCAGCGGTGGTGCAAATCCCGATAGTGCCGGTTCTACGTTGAGTCAGTTCAATAATTTCAGGTATAATATCGACCCGTATTTAAATTATTTCACCAAGAACGGAAATCGCCACAGTTTACGCACGCGTTATTTCAATACCACCAACAGGAATCAAACCGACACGGTGAATCAAAATTCAATTGCGCGTATTTACTATTGGGAATATCAGTTTCAATATAAACTGAAAGGCGATTGGCGATTTGTAAGCGGTGTTGCGGGTTATTTAAATGATGTTACATCATATTTGTATGGCGATCACCGTGGGTTAAATGCTGCAGCGTATACACAGGTGGACAAAAAATTCTTTAAAAAATTAAGTGTGTCGGCAGGCATACGTCTTGAATATTTTAAACTGGATGATTACCAAACCGTGAGTACCTATTCCATTATTCGGAATGGAGACACGTCAAACATTCCTGTTCAACCTGTGATACGTGCAGGCTTAAATTATGAATTAACCAAGTCAACATTTCTCAGATGTTCTTTCGGGCAGGGATATCGCTTTCCAAGTGTTACCGAAAAATATGTAACCACTTCGGTAGGAAGTTTAAATTTTTACTCCAACCCTGCGCTCAAACCTGAGTATGGCTGGAGTTTTGAGGCCGCTGCCAAACAAGTGTTGAAGATCGGAAAATGGAAAGGATTTTTTGATGTCGCGTATTTTTACACACGGTATAAGAACATGACCGAATTTACCTTCGGAGTTTACAATCCTCCAGGACAAGCGCTTAATTTAACCCCTACGTCACCTGGGTACTTATATAAATGGATCGGGTTTAGAGCCGAGAATGCCGAGGAAGCACAAATTTCGGGTATGGAAGTTGAATTGGCAGGCGCAGGTAAGATAGGAAAATTTGAAATTTTTACGCTTATTGGATATACATATATGAATCCGATCACACTTAACAACGATACCGCTTATCGTGTAACATTCAGTGATTCTACCACAAATATGTTGAAGTATCGTTTCAAACATTTGTTCAAGGCCGATATTCAAATTGATTATAAATTCATATCACTTGGTGGTAGTTTGCGTTACAACAGTTATATGGTTAATGTGGACAAGTCTTTTTATGACCTGCAAATTCCGGGACCATCATTGGGATTCCCACCATCGGTAGTTCTTCATTTGGGCGATCTTCTGTTAAAAGGGTTCCCTTCCTATCGTGCACGATTTAAAACAGGCGCAACGGTTTTGGACCTTCGCCTGATGTTCAAGCTCTCGCCTACCACCAAATTGGGTATTAACGCCAACAATGTGTTCAATACCGAGTATATGGGTCGCCCGGGCGATATACAGGCTCCAAGGAATATAGCAATGCAGTTGAATCTGAAGTTTTAGGAAGGCAAAAGCCATAAGGCACGTGGCAAAAGGGGATTGGTTGCTCTAAATCAGCAAATTTTTGTTAAAGTTAAAGTCCCTTTTGAATACTGGAATTCCAAGAATTAACTTCATTTTCGGTACATTCTATTAATCCTGTTGCAATTATTTGGTTAATTTTAGGCTTGTAAATTATACACACATGCGTTTTATAACAATTACATTCTTACTCTTCTCAGCACTTGGCTTAAACGCCCAAAGTGACATTAAAGTGAAATGGGATTTTTCATCGCGCAAAGCCGGTAAAGGAGTTGAATTGGTAATGACCGCCACACTTGAAACGGGTTGGCATATTTATTCGCAGTTTTTAAAGGGCGATGGTCCTATTCCAACAACGTTTGAATATACGTTGCCATCCGGAGTTAAGCTGGCAGACAAAACCAAAGAACCTGATCCAATTAAATATTTTGATGAAAATTTTGGCATGGAAGTCTTGTATTTCACCAATAAAGTGGAATTTGTTCAGACGCTTAGCGGAAAATCATTGAAGGGAAAAGAAATTGAAGGAAAAGTAAATTATATGATCTGTGATGATCATATGTGTTACCCGCCCGTTGACGTCCCCTTTAAAATTAAACTTTAATATTTTTAGAATTACCTATGATAAAGAAATTATTTGCCGCAGTTTTTGTTCTTGTAAGTCTTAATTCATTCGCCCAAATGGTGAATCCCACCAAGTGGTCGTTTAAGGTCGTGCAAAAAAACGATAAAGAAGCCGAACTAATTTTCACCGTTAAACTTGATGCCGAGTGGCATATTTATTCCCAGGATTTTAAGCAATGGGACCCAACAGGAAACGAAGGCCCTTTGCCAACAGTGTTCGCGTTCCCTAAAATTGGTGGTTACGCATTGGTAGGTGCTGTAAAAGAACCAAAAAATGGTCATCCCGATCCAATGTGGGAATCACAGGGCTTGAAGAATGTGATATGTTATGAAGGTACAGTTGTATTCAAACAGAAAATAAAGATTCTTACACCTAAAAAATTTGAACTTAAAGGAAACATCAGTTATATGGTATGCAAGGAATCATGTGCTCCTGCTGATGTTGATTTTAGTTTCGTCATAAATCCCAATGCCGAAGAAACAAGTGAAATTCCTGTATTTATAGATTCAACTCTTACCGAAGACACAACCGAAGGAGTAAAGGAAAATAAAG
>JAYUZA010000023.1:0-3148 GCA_043752145.1 Flavobacteriales bacterium | reverse complement strand
CCGGAGTGCATGAAAATCCTGTAGCGGTTAGAAAAGGCGTTGTGCCGCTCCATAAAATATTTCCGTTTACATCCATTTTTGTTATGTCAGAATAATTCAGATCATTTTGCGATGACACAAAAATTTCATTGGTATTTGTTTGCGCGTAACCGTTCAATGAACTATACGATGTTCCATAATCAATGGTATTGCTCCACAATTCATTTCCCATAGGATCATACTTACGCACCAGTACATCCAGGTCGGTAAGATCGTTGGTAACATTCCCAATCATGGTAATGTTATTTGAATTATCCATTAGCAAATAACTCGTGTAATCAGATGAATTTACTTTCGAATCAAAATATCCGTCCCATAAAAAAGTTCCGACAGAACTAAATTTAGAAATTGCAACATCGTTGTATGTGCTTGTAGATTGATTAATGGACCCGGTTAAAAATATATTGCCTGTATTGTCAACATGTAATCCGTTTAAAGCCGTTACAGGTTGTGTGTAATACGAATGAAAAAGTTCAATATTTGCCGCATTCTTTTTCGTTACTACCCATTGCGAATTATTGCTGATTCCGGCTATATAATAATTGTTCGTATTATCAACGGCAATGTATTTGAACAATTCGTCAGAAGGAGGAAGCGGATAGCTTAGAATGGTTGAGTAATTAATTGCCCCACTAACAGGGTCAAATAAAGCAACGCCACCACTACCCGTTCCAAAATTATCGGTCTTACCTAAAGTATAAATTTGAGTGAATGTATTGTTAAAAACCATATCCATGGGTTGAGATGCCGCATCGGCACCCCCGGGAAAATAGTTTGATTTCCATTCATAATTTCCAACAGAACTGAATTTAGCAAGAAAAAACTGATAGCCCGGCTCATAAATTGCACCATAAATAAACGCTTCCCCACTTGAATTCACAACAATTTTGGCTGCGTAATCGTACGAGTTAATGGAACCGTTAATGGCGTTTGCATACATTTGCGTTCCGGCACCATTTAATTTCATAACAAAAGCATCGTTTAGCGATAATGGATGTGTTATTACACCACAGCAATATAAATTACCACCGCTGAATTTAATATCCTGACCTCGTCCGCTTGTATAACCTGCCATTGGTATATACTTTTGGTTCCACATAAAATCACCCGTTGCTAAATTAATCTTGCCAACCGAAACCGAATCATCTATTTTTCCTGTATAAGCAAAAAATCCGGGACTTGCAGGATTATCACAAACCATGGCATCTAAATAAATGGCACCGTACTGCGTATTGTAACTACTTTCCCAAATTACATCACCATCGTTATTCAGCATTAAAGCGGCAATGTGAAAATCGCCACCATAAAATTTATAACCACCAATGTAAATATTGCCCGAAGCATCGGGTTGCACAATTTTTGGAATAATGGCCACATTGTTTGAATCGACATGCTCGCGCGAGTAAACAACAAGACCTGTGTTGTCAAATTTCACCACAAACAATCCGTTCGTGTTAAAACCGGCAACGTAAGTATAACCCACGTTATCGCGGTAACTGCAGGTTGACGCTTCGTCACCCGAGGTGCTTCCGTAGGCAGTGTTTACCCATTGCTCCACAGGTGTATTTTGAGCATTCAATGAAAGCCCAAGAAGGTTTATGCCGATCAAAAAAAGTAATTTCTTCATATGCATCTATTTTATCAAATTATGATATAAATTGAATGAAAACTAACCATATACGAAAGCCATAAGCAGTTAACGGCAGGATCGGGACGACAAACTACCGCCCCGAACTAGTGTGTGGCCTGCCGCTATTTTTTATACAATTCCCGTATGCAACAATACCCCTTATCAATAAAATATATTTTTCCATCAGGGGTTTGGCAAATTCCTGTTAATTCTTGTGACATTATAATGTTTTTACAATCATCTCCGTCAACTACTTCTGAATCTCTTCCTCTATTCCCTCCTTCGTAATTACTGCAATGTCTTCCTGTAAGCATATACTCGATTTTTTTTCCATCGCTCGAAACTTTATGAAAACCATATGAACTTCCATCAGCAATATAAAATGATCCATCCTTACTAATGATGAAAGATTCGAAAACATCTAACTTATATATATCTTCCTTCCAGGCAGATGAACCTGAATTAAGATCCGTAAAATTTGCGAATGTTGTTACTTCTCCATCCGGAGTGATTTTACGAATATGATGTTTAGCTAATTCCAATACATACAAATTATCTTTTGAATCAATTATCATTTTAAATGGGGTATCAAATTGAGCCTCTTCGCCTTTTCCATCTTTATAACCGGTTCTTGGGCTCCCGGCAAAAGTTGAAACACCATTATCGTCAATTTTGCGAATACAATTATTACCACGATCAAGAATAAAAATTTCACCTTTACTATTGGCAACTGCGCTAACAGGTCCTCCAAATTGAGCTGTACCAAAGGCACCGTCTTTATATCCTGAAGCAAGATCGCCTCCGCGAATAATGGATGTAACCTTTCCCTCCTTTGTTATTTTTCGTATTGAATTGTTCTCGGTTTCGGTAACATAGAAAGCTTTTCCGTCATATGAAATTGATGTTGGTCTGAAAAAACGTGCTTCAGTTCCAATCCCGTTTTTTGTGCCTTGTTCGCTTGTTCCTGCAAAGGTTGACACTTTTCCATCGGATGTAATTTTACGGATGCAATGATTATCACAATCGGCAACAAATAAATTACCGCTTTCATCGCTGCAAATTCCTACAGGCTTGTTGAAAATTGCTTTCCGTCCCTGTTCATCCTTATAACCGTTTGCGTTATAGGTACCATGCTGAAATCCTGAGCCAACAAATGTTTTTACAGCGTAGCTTGTTCCGTTAAACGTGGCATCATTCTTCATATCGCTAACCGAAGTATTGTTATCGCTCTCAATAGGCGTTTCAACTTTTCCTTCCTTCGCGTCATTGGTTTTACCTTCAGCTTTTTCTTTTATTTTATCTTTTTTGTCTTTTACGATCTTGTCCAGTTTTAATTGGGCGGTGGCATTGTTACATAACATAACACATAACAAAAATGCCGGTACTATATATTTATTCATATCAAAATTGTTTTTAATTTGTATTACTCACGTTATTATTGTGCTTCAATTGGGTTCGTGAACTTCGTTTCATGAACCG
>JAYUZA010000022.1:0-3153 GCA_043752145.1 Flavobacteriales bacterium | reverse complement strand
GAATATTTCAGGCAGTAACGATGAAATTTCTTTGGGTTACAGAAATAAAACAGATGCAGTTTTACTACTCATGTCTCACATCTCACCTCTCACTTCTCACGTCTCGTATACTTAATAGCCCATTGATTTTGCCAGGTTTTTTTCTCATCGCTTGAACTTTCCCAATCCCAACTAAAACTAGTTGAGGTGATATTATAAAACACCATGCGCATGTATACGTTTTTACCTTGTTTGTTTTTACGCACATCAGTCATATTTAAAATCACTTTATCACCTTCCTTGCCTCCGGTAAACAATAAATAGGCACCGCTGTTATCGACCCATGTTTGCTTCCATGTTTTTGCACTAGCATCGTACAGGGTCCAACTTTTGCCAACCATCGATTTATCGTGCGCCACAAAATTTTCTTCGATCACTTTACCGTCCAGTGTTTTTGTAAGGGTGTTTGTGCCTTTTAAACTATCGTTCCAATAAGCATCCCAGGTGCCTACCCAGAAATCGAATTCTGTATTTCTGTTTTGTGCGCTGCTACTCATACATAGTGTTGTTAGAAGTATTGCAATGGATGTTTTCATTCAATTGAATATTTAGATGTGAAATTTTTGATCTTAATAGTAAACATTTTACATTCTATATTCTAACTTCTACATTCTGACTTCTAAATTCTTACTTCTAACTTTCCTGTCAATCCTCTTCCTCAACTACCTTTATCGCCTTCTCGTTCTCGATATTCATGGTAGGCGTACCATTGTATTTTGTAATGATACCCGTAACGCATATTTTTTTGCCCTGTAAAAATTCTTCGGGTTTATAGGTAAAATTTCCGGCTTTGTCTTTAAAAATAGAGATGGAAAAAACCTGGTTGGGAAATTGTTTGTCAAGGTTGATAAAAACATTTCCTTTAGAAGATAATTTTGTTGAAACAACCGTTCCGCAAACCGTTACCCGTTCACCTTTGCCCATGTAAATTTGCGCTTGTGTGGTGTTAAATGTATTGCGTGGCAACGTGGTGGCATCAACAGGCTCCACATCGCTTTGTTCGGTCACACTTTGAAACGACTTAATGTCTTTTTGTGCTTCCAGTTTGTTTTCGATGCTATCGGCCAGCGATGCAAAAAAATCAATACCGGTAATTTTTTCAATTTCATCAATGGTTGTTGCATAAGTGCCCAAAGAATTTTCGGCTTTTTTGTTTTCCATTAAAAACGAAACAGCGCGTTTGTTTTTTAAGTCGACAGCAATTTTATAATGCCATTTGGGAATCGAAACTTTGTTAACAGCCTGCGGAATCTTTGGAAGATCATTTGTTAACACCGGTCCCGTTACCATATACAATTGCGTTGTGGGATTGCGTAAAATATAATTGCGCATCATATCTTCCAGCTTTGCCCACGAAATACGATTAAAATCGGCCAATTGCGGTGTCATATTCGAATACAAATAACTTTCGCTTAATGCTTTTTGCGACCAGCGAAAATCGGCACTGGGAGCAAGGTGACCACGATCATAACCATAACCCTCGTATTTATATCCTTGGTCAACTTTTGTTTTGGTGAAATAATCTTTTTCATCGGCCGAACCTGTTTTTACAAGCGGGTCGGTCCGAAAATCGTTGGTCCTTCCTTCGTTTCCGTTCACTACATCGGGTGTAATAATATGTGCCACCCATTTGGCAACTTCATGGTTTTCGTCATACACTAAGGTCATGGCCAGATGTTCAATTAAAATTTCATTGGCTTGTAATTTAGGCAGACCATTTGCTTTAAGATCACTACGCAGGCGCGAAAGTTTTAGGTCTTCCATGCTGCTTTCAACCGCTTTTATTTTGTTCTGAAAATAAGCAATGGAATCCTGTTTTTGTTTGATCTTTTTGTCAACATCGGTCTGCGCGAACGAATGCTGAAAAGCGAAAAGGAACAAAAGTATAAGTATGCGGTTATTCATAATTTAAAGGTATCAAAAATAGTGCTAAATTTTATTGTTTGAAAGTGAGAATTATCAGAATGATAACACCGGCCTTTCTTATAGGCTCATAATAAGCCATATTGGCGGGTTTGTTTACTGCTACAGCAATAGCCATATTGTTTATATTTGAGGCCCTCTCTTTAGCGGCCAAACAATGAGAATAAAGAAACATATAGTGAATAGTATAGCTTTAATGACTATGTGCTTTTATTCCTGTGATAATAAACCTGAACAAAAACAAAATTCGATCAGCAAAAGTGATTCAATAGAACAACGTAACAAGAATCTGGAACTTGAAGCAATAGCGATGCAAAAGTTGGAAGAACTGGAAAAAACGGGTCAATTGAAGGACACAACAAAAAAGACGGAGGTTAAGGTTGCTTATTATCCAAATGGAAAAATCCAATCCAAAATTATGTTTGAAAATGGAAAGCCGAGCGGAATTGCACAAATGTATGATTCGGCTGGTCGCATTCAGGAGTCCGGATATTGGCTTAGCAACAAGTGGATTGGCAACTATTTATATTATCATCCGAATGGTCGGATAAAAACCAGATGGACTTTTGGGGCGAATGGGAAACGAATAGGAATGGCAATTTCATACCACTCGAACGGAATTATATCCAATATTGGATTTTATGTGGATGGAAAAGAGGAAGGGCTGGTATTTGGATTTGATTCACTGGGAAAACACCCGAATACTGTACTGATTTATGAGAACGGTATAAATATTCCTACCATCGAGCAAAGTAAAATAGCGCCTTATGAAGACATGTTGCTTGATTATGTTAAGACCGAGAATGAAAATGTTTTCAGGGTTCAGAATTTGCAAAAATCTCAACTTGAAAATAAACTTAATTCTGAAAAATTAAAGCATGAACAACAGATCAGATATTATTTTATTGGCGGATCAATGATATTAGTTTGTTTATTGTTTTTATTTGTAAACCGGTTTAGAGTAACCCGAAAACAAAAACAGATTATTGAAAAACAAAAAGACCTTGTGGACGAAAAGCAAAAAGAGCTTATGGATAGCATTCACTATGCAAAACGAATCCAACAGGCTTTATTACCCTCCAATAAAATAATTGACCGGGACCTGGCTAAATTAAATAAAAATTAGTCCAGGCTCATGAATCAAATCCTACTCATAACACCACCATTTACTCAATTAAACACGCCTTATCC
>JAYUZA010000021.1:0-3155 GCA_043752145.1 Flavobacteriales bacterium | reverse complement strand
ATCCATATAAAACCAAGAAGTGATATTATAAGACAAAGGTCCCGGATCAAAATCAACAGTTCCTCCAAAATATCCTGTTACGTAAACATTTTTATCGGCATCAATATCAATGGAGCGACTTATGCAATCGCTCCCGGCTGTTGGAATAAATCCTTTAGCCCACATGAAATTTCCGCTGGCATCCATTTTTGAAACATAAGAAGCCTCGGTAGACGGGGCTGCTGTAAGTGTATAAAACAAAGGTCCTGGATAGAAGTCGCATGTTTCACGAAAGCCTCCGGTACTATATACATTTCCATTATTATCCACTGTTATTTGGTATCCTCCGTCTGCACCGGGGCCGGTAAATTGTTTTACCCATTCGAGTCCAAAGCTTTGAGCTTGTGAACCGTAATTGGCAATGAGTACAAGCACTAGAATGAGGATATTTGATTTCATGTTAAGCATATTATGTGCTAAATATAATAAAAAAAAGCCCCCAATTTCTTGAGGGCTATTGTTAATATCTATGTCTCACGAAATAATCCGTGGGTTATAATTACGACTGCGGTTGTCCTTCAGGCTTTGGTAATAATACCTTGCGCGAAAGTTTCCACTTATTATTCTTAGGGTCTTTGCCTATTACTTTAAACTCTACCTCATCGCCAATTTTAAGGGCGTCTTCAACTTTTTCAAGGCGACTCCAATTAATTTCACTGATGTGTAATAAACCATCGGTTCCGGGAAGTATCTCTACAAAAGCACCAAATGCCTGAATGTTTTTAACCTTGCCTTTATAAATAGCGCCTGCCTCAACCAATGGAGGGAAAGCGATGGAACGAACGCGAGCTACAGCCGCATCCAATCCTTCTTTGTTGGCCGATGAGATTTGCACCTTACCGTTTTGACCAACTTCTTCAATTGAGATAACACAACCTGTGGTTTTTTGAATTTCCTGAATGATTTTACCACCGGGGCCAATAATGGCTCCGATAACTTCACCCGGAACTTCGAACGATACGATGCGTGGTACATGCGGACGATAGTCGGCACGAGCCTCACTAATCGTTTTCATCATTTCACCCAATATATGTAAGCGACCCTGACGGGCTTGCTCCAATGCTTTGGCTAAAACTTCGTATGAAAGTCCATCAACTTTAATATCCATTTGACAAGCTGTAATACCATCTTTGGTACCGCAAACCTTAAAGTCCATATCACCTAAATGATCTTCATCACCAAGAATATCTGACAACACTGCGAACTTTCCGTCCTTATCGGTTATCAATCCCATGGCAATACCTGATACCGGTTTTTTCATTTTAATACCACCATCTAACAATGCTAATGTACCCGCACAAACGGTAGCCATTGATGATGAACCATTGCTTTCAAGTATATCACTTACTATTCTGATTGTATAAGGATTAGAATCATCTACCGGAATCATTGGTTTAAGTGCTCTAAGTGCTAAATTTCCGTGTCCGATCTCTCTGCGGCTGGTGCCACGCATTGGTCGCGATTCGCCAGTTGAGAACGGAGGGAAGTTATAATGCAAAAGGAACTTTGAGGTTCCTGAGTATGTTACGCCATCAATTGTTTGCTCGTCCATTTTGTTACCAAGCGTTAAACTAGTCAACGATTGGGTCTCACCACGGGTGAAAACGGCCGAACCATGAGCTCCAGGTAAGTAATCAATTTCGCTCCAGATAGCACGAATCTCATCGGTCTTACGTCCGTCAAGGCGCTTACCTTCATCCAATACCATTCTGCGCATGGCTTCACCTTCCACCTCATGGTAATAGGCTTTAATAAGACCAATTTTCGCTTTCAATTCCTCTTCACTATATTGAGCACAAAATGCATCTAAAACTGCTTTAAATCCTTCTTTACGGGCATCTTTACCTGCACCTGACTTAGCCACTTCGTATACTTTAGCATAAGTATCAGCTTTCACTTTTTTGCGTAGATCTTCGTCATTCGTCTCATGCGAATAGGTGCGTTGAACACCTTTGTAAGGACTCAATTGTGCCAATTCATTTAATACAACACATTGTTTTTTGATAGCCTCATGCGCCAATTTAATAGCCTCTATCATGGTAGCTTCTGCAATTTCCTGCATTTCGCCTTCAACCATCATAATATCCTTTGAGGTACCCGCAATGATCATCTCCATGGTTGCGCGTTCAACATCGGCACGAACCGGGTTAATTACTAATTTACCTTCAACCATTGCAACACGCACTTCACTAACCGGACCGTTGAACGGAACGTTAGAAACCGCTAAAGCGGCAGCTGCAGCAAGGCAAGCTAAAGCATCGGGAAGTATAACTTCATCGGCTGAAATGAGTTGAACAAATACTTGCGTTTCGGCATGAAAATCGTCTGGAAATAAGGGTCTTAAAGCACGGTCAATTAAGCGGCTAATTAATATCTCGCTATCAGCCGGACGGGCTTCGCGTTTGAAAAATCCACCGGGGAATTTTCCTACTGCCGAGAATTTTTCTTTGTATTCAACGGTCAACGGCATAAAATCAACACCATCTTTTGCGTCCTGTGCGGCACAAACGGTTGCCAATAACATGGTGTTACCCTGGCGTAAAATTACCGATCCATCGGCTTGTTTGGCCATTTTGCCCGATTCAATGGTAATGGGTAAAACACCACCACCAAGATCAATTGTTTTTGTAAATCCTAATTGCATAATTAATTTTTATTTTCTTGTTTAATGTTTAGCCACCTTACAGGTGGTTAGCCTTTGGCTGATTTGGTAAAAAATAAAGGCAACTGCCTTCCGACAATTGCCTCCCCTTTAATAAAATTTAAGTCCGTCTGATTTGCATCAGACCGATATAATTACTTACGTATCTTAAGATCAACTAGGATCTTACGGTATGTATTGATGTCTTTTGCCTTAACGTAATCCAATAAGCTTTTGCGTTGACCTACCATGTTGATAAGTGAGCGTTGTGTAGCTTTATCGTTCTTGTTAGCCTTTAAGTGCTCGGTTAAGTGGTTGATACGCTCGGTAAACAAAGCAACTTGTGCCAATGAATTACCTGAGTTTTTCTCATCATTACCAAACTTCTTAATGGTCTTTACTGTTTCTTCTTTTGTACGTATCATTTTCTTGTCAAATCTAATAAGGGTGCAAAAATACGTTTTTTCTGAATTCT
>JAYUZA010000020.1:0-3165 GCA_043752145.1 Flavobacteriales bacterium | reverse complement strand
TGAATGTTCCAGTGTTTTTTGGTCCACAAATCCGTCTTGCGTAACAGTGAGTATTGTTTTTCCTTTATGGTCGGCTAAGTCGTAGCGAATGTTCTTATAATTCTCGGGTTTGTCTTCCAGACCCGAAAAAGAACTCCAATAATTGTACTGAATGAATTTCCCTTCTTCAATATCCAAAATATTGCCTTTGTCTTCATAGGGTTTTCCCTGCCAAACGCCTTTGTATGAAATAGTACTCCCCTTCTTCCAGTCGCTGGTGCATTCGGTACCGAAAAAGTAAACTTTTATTTTTTCAGAATCGGTTAAGGCATGCCAAATTTCTGTATGATTTTTATTGATCTCAATCGATTTTTTAAGCACAGGCGATTTAAGTTCTTTCGGATTCAAGCTATACGCTTTCGGATAAACGAATCCTGAAATTTCATCTTTCGGATTTATTGGTCGCACTTCAATTTTGGCACTGGCACAATATTCAAATTCCGGATTTTTTTTGGCGATCTCAACGGCCTTGTCAAAATTTGAAGCAATGATATGATAGTAACCAACGTGTATTTCATCCTGTGCATTTAAGGCTTTTTCGGTGAACAAACCGTTTTGTTGGGTAATTATTGTTCCTTCGCTCACTAATGGCTGTGCTGAAATTAACTGCGAATTGCTCATGAGCTTATCCATATAATCCTCACAGCTTTTTACGAACTCACGGTGTTTTTCTTTGGACCAGCTTGATCTTTCGTTCGCTTTATTCGTAATCAATAATAAAAATTCTTCCATTTTGGAATTTGAGATTTAGAATTTGAATATTTGAAATTTGAGGTTTGAAATTTGAGATTTGAATCTGCAGGTAAAGCAATTTACTCATTCATTCGCTAATTTTCACATTTGTTAATTTGCTAATTTTCTTTATTCTCCTTCAACACATTCTTAATCTGTCTTATTTCATTCTGTAAATTATAAACCGTTGCCGATAAATTGTCAACCTTATCCTCATCTTTTGGCAATTCGGAACTAATGTAATTCACAAATTTCCAAATCTCCACTACTTCGCGTATATCGACATCATAGGGTTCGTAAAACGGATTGGTAGAAACCAAATGCAATTTATTTCCATCCTTTAATTTATTGTACACTATTTTAAAAACAATACCATCGCTTTTTGTGACGATTATATAGGGGAATCCACTTTTAATGGTTAACCAGTTTTGAATATATTCACCGGTAACAAAGGCTCCGTTAACTACAGGCGGCATACTATCACCACTCACGGGGAATGAACGATATTTTTTTTCGCGCGATAAGAACGGCAATTGAAACGTGGGTAATACCTTTATATAATCAGGGTCGGAAAATCCTGCGGTATATCCCGCTTTTGCACTCTCGGGAACTAATTCAATGTTTTCCTGATCGTTTTCATTTACGGTTGTTGCCAACACGCGCATTTTTGCTCCGGTAAGATCAATGTCATACCCTTCCTCCATTTCACGCAATTGCAGATCGGCAACTTTTGAAAGATCGGTCTTCACAATTTTATCCAAACTAATGTTGTAGAAACTAGCGATACGAATAAGCGTTGAAAGGCTTGGTTCGGCCGTTTCATTCTCGTATCCACTATATGTTGAACGTGGAAGTTCAAGGGCTTGAGAAGCTTCTTCCTGAGAGGCTTTCTTTCTGGATCTGAGCAGTTTAATGTTTTGTGCAAAGTACATAAATGACGGTTTTTAGGTCAGTTAATGATTAAAATACCGTCAAATATATGAATTAAAATATTACGAAAAACAAAAAGTTTTAGCTAAAAACAAAAAAAACAGCAAATCAGAAAGTTGAAATCAGAGATCAGAAAACCATTGTTCGCTCTTCTTTGTATATTATTTGCAAGGTGTCACTGTCGCTTTTTCTGATTTCTGATTTCAGATTTTTGATTTCCTATTTAACTTCATTTCCCCTTTTTATTGAATACATCTATCCCCACGCCACAAAAGCCTTCGAATTATTTTTCTCGTTCTTCTCTTCAATGTTCTCATCAAAATCTAAAAACACTTCTATCTCGCAATTCGGATCAAATACCCAATGGTTATCGATCATAAAGATCAATTCAATTTCTTCGCCCGGCTGTAAAACAGGGATCTTTACAAATTTATTCCAATCATAATCAACATCTACTTTATATCCTTTGTGCGTGCTGTCAGTGGCATTGGCATTGTTCTCTTTAATTGCCTCGATCCAGTTCTTTTCAAATTTTCGCTTTTTTGCCTCGGCAGCCGTAATATCAAGATCCATTAGTTTCGCATTTGTTTCAATGCTCGAAATTGTTCCTGTGTTTTTCACTTTCACCACCACACGTGTTCCGTTATTGGTTTCATCGTACTCGGGCGCTTTCATTTCAACAATATTCAGATCAACGTAATCTCTTTTTTCCACTATTTTTTGCGGTTGTTCGGGTTTGTTATAATAATTACCATTGGCTTCAGGCGTTTTTCCACATGAACTTTCATACTGGTTTATATACGTAAAAATATTTTTGAGAGCATCTTCGCGTATGCGGTCTTCGGTATATCCATCAAAAACACGAATACTTTCCATTACTTCAAATACTTTGCAAAAATCATTGTCTAAAAAAAACTGTGCCATGATTAATCCATAAACATATGCCGCAGCTTCACTTCCTGCTTTTAGATCAACACCACGATAAGCGCAGTAATATCCTTTTAAGGGAGCAAAATAATTTCCATTCACCAGCAAATATGCAAGGCAACTATAGTCATCGGGTTTTAATTGTTGAGCCTGTTCGTAGGCTACCGGCTGATTGCCCCTCCAGGTCAAAATACTGTCAAAAACCTGATGCTTTAGCGAATATTTACGCATTAAGAACTGTACATAGGTCTCAACTGTTGTACTATCACCCCAACCCAACGCATTTATAAAGGCAAATTTTTGGTCGAGGGGAACTGTAACTGCAAACAAAAATTCACAT
The DNA here is from genome assembly GCA_043752145.1 of Flavobacteriales bacterium. Lineage (GTDB taxonomy): Bacteria > Bacteroidota > Bacteroidia > Flavobacteriales_D > UBA2798 > DASPJQ01. The sequence goes on along the minus strand of JAYUZA010000020.1, from coordinate 197 downwards.
TCTTCCTCCGATAACACCTTCTTATTGTCCTGAATTTCACTGTTAATTATCAATATATCGGTATATGCCGAGGCGGGAAATATGGAGGTTAATGGCGACGAGGTTGCCGAACGATTCGGGTTCGATCGAGAACGCGCTCGCATTTCGAAAGCGGACTTCGGGCATGGCGTCGACCGTGTCGGCGAGCGGCGCCTTGT
>JAYUZA010000019.1:0-3168 GCA_043752145.1 Flavobacteriales bacterium | reverse complement strand
ATGATGTCATCGTTGAACCAGCAAGAAAACATTTGATTCCCAACTTTGATAATGTTAAAAATGCAGCATTAGAAAACGGAGCTTTAGGTTCCGGTATTTCCGGTGCCGGACCATCGATATTTGCATTATGCAAAGGAGAAACCAGTGCTAAAACTGTCGCCAAAAGCATGAGTGATGCACACGCAGATACAGGAATTCCTTTTGATATTCATATCTCAAAGGTAAATGATGAAGGAACAAAAATAATATAAAGTTAGAAGTACGAGGTACGAGGTACAAAGTGTATTTCGTACTTCGTACATCGTAAATCGTACTTAACAATGAACTACTATAGTTTAAACAACAAATCCCATAAAGTAAGTTTCCAACAATCCGTTGTTGCAGGATTGGCGCCAGACAAAGGTTTATATTTTCCCGAGAACATAACGCCACTACCCGATTCATTCTTTGCCAACATTGAAAAGTTGTCTCACGAAGAAATTGCTTTTGAAGCAATCAAACAATTTGTGGGCAATGAAATTCCGGAAACGGAACTCAAACGCATTATAGCCGAAACACTTTGTTTTGATTTTCCGTGTGTACCTGTGGAAGAGAATGTGTTTTCCTTAGAGCTTTTTCACGGACCAACTATGGCATTCAAGGATGTGGGTGCCCGATTCATGTCGCGTTGTTTGGCCTATTTTAACCGCAATGATGACAAGCATGTAACTGTTTTGGTTGCCACTTCTGGTGATACCGGCGGTGCAGTGGCGAGCGGATTTCTTGGGGTTAAAGGAGTTGAAGTAATTATACTTTATCCTTCGGGGAAAGTGAGCGATATACAGGAACGACAGTTGACCACTTTAGGTCAGAATATAAAAGCACTGGAAGTTGATGGCGTTTTTGATGACTGTCAGGATATGGTTAAAAAAGCTTTTCTGGATGACAGTTTGAAACACAAGAATCTGACTTCGGCCAATTCTATCAATATTGCGCGTTGGCTGCCGCAAATGTTTTATATTTTCTTTGCGTACCAACAATTAAAAAAACACAACAAACCAATCATTCTTTCCTGCCCAAGCGGGAACTTTGGCAATATTTGTGCGGGCATCATGGCGAAACGATTGGGATTACCTATAGACCATTTTGTTGCTTCGACTAATGTAAACGATACCGTTCCAAGATTTTTGGAAGAAGGAAATTATAATCCGAAACCATCAATTGCAACTATTTCCAATGCGATGGATGTAGGGAATCCGAGTAATTTTATCCGAATTCAGGAATTATACAACAACGATTTATCTGAATTTGAAAAAGACTTTTCCTCCTATTCTTATACTGATGCGCAAACTGAAGCTGCCATAAAAGATATTTATGACAGAACAAAATACATAGCCGAACCTCATGGCGCCGTGGGTTATCTAGGCCTGAAAAAGGAAATGGCAAAACAACCGGATAGCATGGGCGTGTTTTTAGAAACGGCGCATCCTATTAAATTCTTAGATACTGTCGAACCTTTATTGGATGTGAAACTCCCTATTCCCACACAGATAGAAAGTGTACTTGGGAAAGTCAAAGTGAAAACTAAGATTAAAACATATGAGGAATTTATATCCTTTTTAAAGTAATTGCTTTTCACTATAAAAAATACCCGAAACACTAAATTGTATTTTTTTCCGCTATGCGCTACATACAATTCGTACTGCGTACTCGGGTCGGGTATTTTAGTTTTGGGATATTATTTTTTAATGACCAATAACGAGTTTTTCGGTGGTACTATAAGCATTTGTTTGTATGCTTAAAAAGTACAAACCAACACTCAAACCAGTAGTATTTATTACAACATTATTGGCTCCAACTTGCCCCGAAGTCACCAGTGAATAAACCACTTGTCCATGACTATCTCGCAATACTATAGTGGTAGTCGAATTCTTTTCTAACCAAAAAGACACGTTCACAAACCCGCTGGCCGGATTTGGAAATATCGTTACGGATGGTGTTACAAAAGTAGCTATAGGTGAAAGGGTACTTAACCCGCCTACTGTGGTGGAACAAACCGCCTGAACCTGCCAAATATAATGAGATCCGGTTGTCAGGCTATTAACGGTAATCGCGTTATTTGTAGTCGTAACATTAGTAAATTCAAGTGCCGTGTTATTGGCTTTTTTATAACGAACAATATAAGCAACTGCACGGGGAACTGCATTCCAATGAAGAATAGCGCTGGTCGGATTAACGTCTGTTGCATGCAATCCTGTCGGCGCGTTGCAAGGTGTTACAGTACAAGGCAAAGTCGTAAACGTTCCTCCTGCTGACCAAGGACTTGATGTAGTTGTTCCTGTTGCAGAATTAGCGCAAATCCGTTGTGCCTGCCATTCGTATGCTGTACCGCACGTTAAATTGCCTAATTGATAAGGTAATGTTACATGCTCAACATATGTCCAGGTTGTAGTAGCACCATTATGATAACGAATATTAAACGTACCAATATTACTTGAAGTTGGTGATAAATATAAACTCGCTCCAGTCTGGCTTACATTCGTCGCCGATAATCCTATCAGTGGATTACACGGTGTTGTGGTGCAAGCCAAAGTAGTAAACGTTCCTGCAGTTGACCAAGGACTAACATTAATAACAGTCGTGGGCGCAGTAGCAGGGCAAATCAGTTGCGCCTGCCATTGGTAAACAGTACCACAAGCTAAATTTCCTAATTGATAAGGTAATGTTACATGCTCGATTGTTGTCCACGTTAGAGAAGGTCCCGCATGATAACGAATATTAAACGTACCGGTATTACTTGAGGTTGGAGATAAATACAAATAGGCTCCACTCTGACTTACATTTGTTGCGGATAATCCTATTGGTGCGTTGCAAGGTGTTGTGGTGCATGCTAAAGTAGTAAAGGTTGCACCCGCTGACCAATTGCTTGATGTAGTTCCTGTTGCTGAATTGGTGCAAATCAATTGTGCCTGCCATTCATAAGTTGTACCGCAAGTTAAATTTCCTAACTGATAAGGTAATGCAACATGCTCCACTACCGTCCAGGTAGCAGTTCCCGGACCGTGATAACAAATATTATATAAAAGGGCATTAGCCGTCGTGGTATTCAGATGCAGATAAACCGATATCTGACTTATGTTGGAAGAAAGCAGTCCTGTAGGTGGAAGACAGGGAGCCGGAGGTGGCGCA
>JAYUZA010000018.1:0-3171 GCA_043752145.1 Flavobacteriales bacterium | reverse complement strand
CAGCAGCCATGGTAAAAAAATTCAAGGCAAAGGGTACCTTGGTCATTACCGAAAAAGAAGGTGCTTTGAAGGATGGAGCTATTATTAATTTTGTGATCCGTAAAAATCGCCAGTCATACGAATTAAGTAAAACAAACGCAGTAAAACATAAATTAATCATAGGTAAACAGTTAACCGAGTTAGCTGCAAAAGTTGAATAAATGAAAAGAAATATTTTACATATCATTCTCATTTTGGTCTTGGGCACACCAAGTCTTTATGCTCAGGTTCCTTATACCAACAAGGCTATCTTGTTCTATCAGGAAAATCAGTATGAAAAGGCAATGGTTTACATCGACTCTGCTCTTGCTACACCAAAGGAAAAGGATGAGGCATATACCTGGTATGTGCGTGGAATGATCTACAAAGATCACTTCAAACAATTTGAAAGTACCATGATCGAATCCAAGTCAAGGGTTAAAGCAATTGAATCGTTTAAAACTTGTATTGAAAAAGATATCAAGAATGAACATACAAGCAATGCCAAAGTAAATATTAAGTTTTTAGCAGGGTCGTACTATAACGAAATGGTTAAAAATCTTGATACTGTTAATTACGAAAAAGCCGAGCCCTTGTATGAAAAATACAAGCAAACAATGCGTATTGTTGATCCAAAAATGGATTTTACCAAAAATGATAAAGAGGTTTATTTGTTCCTTGGAGCACAAATAAGCCGTAAGTTTAATTTCAAGCGCGAAAGTAATACGCAAAAATATTTTGACATGGCCATTAGTGTTTTCAACAAGGTTATCAGCCTTGACTCCAACGACTGTAATGCCCATTATCAAATTGCCCAGTTGTACTACAATTACGGGGTCGAAACCATTCTAAGCCTTGAAGACACTACCCCCCTCGACAAGGTGATTGATGCCCAAGACAAATGCGTAACGCTCTTCCAAAAGTCGTTGCCGCACATGAAAAAGGCTTATCAATTATCAAATTGTAAGAGTAAAAAAGAGCTTGTACGCGCCCTTATGGGAATCTATTATCAGTTAAATGAAATGGATAAATACAACGATCTTAACACCCAGCTTCAGCTCATTAAGGAATAAATGAAGGCTGCTAAAGGCCCGGCAAACATGGGTCTTATCCTCAATAAGCATGACTATTTTATAGACCTGTTTTACCAGCAAAGCTGAAGAGGTGCGTATTGGGTGATTCAAAAAAAGGCTATATTAGCCCCTTCATTAATGAGCAAGAGATTCAGATATACCATTGGTAAAAAGATCGGACTAGGATTTGGTATTATAACCGTATTCATCATCATCGTTTTCATGGTAACCCTTAAGGCCGTAAGTGATGGCACCGGAATTTTTGAACAAACCGAAGAAATCAGTAATTTTCAAACAAAGATCGAGCGTCCTTCGTTGAGCGAACTCAGCCATCTTGAGCGTTTACTTACCACCTCAAAACAATTAGCCATTCGTTGGGCAACCGTTCAGCTAAAAGATGATGACCCCGATAAAGTAACATTGGTGACTATCATGAACGACAGTATTCCGCGAATTGAGAGAAGACTTTCAATTTTATCAAAACGATGGCCAAAGGTGGATTCAAAACAGGAACTCACCATTTTTACACATATAAAACTCCTTGATTCGTTGTATAAGGAAATTCAAAATACGCTTGTTCACTTCACCGACTATGGGGATGACATGAAGATATTTTATGTTAATCCACTCGTGTTTCCCGATGGCGATATAGAATTACAGTTTCGCGAAGTTATTGTGCGAATAGAGGGATTAAGAAAGCGACTCGAATCAAGTTCTAAAAAAACAGCATCAACACTTAACGAATCAACCACAAAAGTTTACACCTCTTTTACGTTTTTACTTTATCTCGTAATTTTTGGTGGTATTGCACTTACGGTCGGCACAATATTAATTGCAACGTTTACCACGCGCTCTATTGTAAAACCAGTACACAATTTACGTGATACCTTGTTGGTTTTAGGAAGAGGTGAACAACCCGATCACAAAGCCAAAGTAACCGATGATGAAATTGGCGAAATGTCGTTGGCATTAAATAATTTGGTTGACGGATTAAAACGCACCACCGATTTCAGTAATCAGGTGGGTAGCGGTAATTTTGATTATCCGTATTCACCCTTAAGTTCTGAAGATGTTTTGGGTCACGCACTCTTAAAAATGCGGGATGACTTAGCTGAGAACGAGCGTATACTCGAACAAAAAGTAATTGAACGTACCGAAGAAGTTGTTCGCCAAAAAGAAGAAATTGAAAAGCAACGTCAAAAACTGGAAGAACTTTACAAAGACGTTACCGATAGTATTCGTTACGCAAAACGTTTACAGGAATCAATTCTTCCACCCGATATGTATGTAAAGAAAATTTTACCGGAGTCGTTTATATTGTACAAACCAAAGGATATTGTAAGTGGTGATTTCTATTGGTTCTATCAGCGTAAAGATCAGGTATTGTTCGCTGCAGTTGATTGTACAGGTCACGGTGTACCGGGCGCATTTATGAGTTTGGTTGGTTCAAATGCCATTAACCAGGCTGTCAAAGAACATGAAATTACCGAGCCCGCACGTGTACTGAACGATATCAATAAATTATCTTCCGAAGCATTGAACAAAGGCGTTGACAAAAATTCATTGCGCGATGGAATGGATATTTCGTTTTGTGCGCTAAATACCCAAACACTTGAATTGCAATTTGCCGCTGCAAACAATCCTTTGTACTTAATTCGTGACGGTAAACTCTCACAAATAGCTGCCGATCCGTTCGCTATTGGCGGATTTGAACCCGGCACTAAAACATATACCAACAATACGCTTCAACTTGAAAAAGGCGACAGCATTTATATTTTCTCGGATGGTTATGCCGATCAGTTTGGCGGCATGAAAGGAAAAAAATTCATGTACAAACAGTTCCGTGATATGCTTCTTGAAATTTCAACAATGGCCATGAGCGAGCAACGCAAATACCTTGATGAAACCATTGAGAACTGGCGCGGTACTTTTGAGCAGGTTGACGATATGCTTGTTATTGGCGTAAGGGTATAATACGTTATATACTATGTTTCAAAAATTAAGAACATCAATTATTCATGCCGCATGTTTAATCATGTTCTTCTTTTTGTATGCTAAAACGCTTCCTGCACAAACAAGT
>JAYUZA010000017.1:0-3180 GCA_043752145.1 Flavobacteriales bacterium | reverse complement strand
TTGGTAAGTTAATTCCTATTGGAGTAGATGGAGATGAATCTCCACTTTCCATAACTGCATTAATTACTTTAGCCGAAATACCTTTTACATTTTTCTTTTTATGTTCGGCCATCAAGGGCGAATTATCTTCAAACCATTGGGCTTCGGCACCAATTGCCTTAATGCGTTTTGACGCTTCAGGGTCGCGCACACTTACCACCGACTCAAATGAACCACGGTAACCCATTGGATCGCCATATTGCTCAATAAATCCGTTTACCACATCAATGGCCGACTCAGTGTCATTTACCCATGCAATACAATAGTTATCAAAATCATCCAAGTCACCCGATCTATAATATTTGATAAGTTTTACTAACGCATCTTTTTGTTTCGGGTTTTCAGCAACGGTAACTGCTTTCTCTAACCAATAAACAATTTTTTCGATAGCCTTTGTATACATGCCTCCTACTTTCCACACTTTTTCCACTACCTTACCATTTTCCTTCACCATTTTCGAATTTAAACCATACATGACAGGAGTTGCATCGGCCTTATCAACTTTTTGCTTATGATATTCCTCTACTTCTTTTTGTGTAACACCTTCATAAAAATTGGTTGCCGAGGTTACAACTATATCTTGCTTTGGATCAAGGTTCACTTTTTTAGCAGCTACGTTAGGGTCATAAATAATTGACACCAATCTATCGGTAAATTTTTCCAGTGTTTCGCCCGATTCCAGGGGGAATCCTTTTGCATCAGAACTTTTTAATAAACCAATAAAATAAATTTTAGTGAACTCAGGCATGATCTTGTCTGAATTGTAATGGTGATGTAAACCATTAGAGAACCAGAAGCGTTTTGCATAGATCATAAAGTTGGACCATTCTTCGGTAGACTTATCGCCACTGTAACTTCCAACAATATTTTCAATTGTTTTACGAACCGTTAAATTGTATTTACAGTTTTGATCATAAATTATATCTCGTCCACATAAAGCGGCTTCGTATAGATAATAGAGTAGTTCTTTTTGTTTTACAGTAAGTACATTGTAACCCGGAATCTGATAACGTAAAATACGCAGATCAGAAAACTGTTCGGTTTGATAAACAAAGTTTGAGTCAAAAGATGGGGCTTCACTTACAGATGTGGAATCTTTTTTATGGTTGTTATCTTTAGTTTCACCACCTCCGCCACACGACCACAGGATTAAGGGAATAAGGTAAATTGACTTGAATTTCATAATAGCTATTTTGATTCGCAAGATTAATAAATGTTTACCAATTATGGAGCCTTTAAGGCTTTAATTTTTGCAATAGTTAATTATTTGTTCGGTTTGGAACACACTGTACTTAAACGATTCAGCAATTGTTTGTGCCAGCCTGATTTTTAGACAAGTAATTGTTAAGGAATGGATGACAGTATGGAAAACCACTTAGGTTTTTAACATTTATGAGACTTATAAACGTTGTAGGGGAGTACAAACACCGTCAACACAGCTATAACACTTCAATTTATCTCTGAAAACCGATGATTTGAAAACAGATTTATCAAGCAGCATTCGCACACATTCCTGAATTCCCTCAATGATCGAAGGATGCGGGTGAATTAACTCAGCTAATTCTTCAACACCTTTATCCATCTTGATCAAAAGCGCACAGCCCTGAATAGCACTGGAAGCATGTTCGCCAATGGCTCGCATACCCAGAATTTTCATTTTATCATCGTTCGTAACAATTATCTTGAAGAACCCTTGCGTTTTGCGCATGGCAATGGCACGCGCCATTACGCTATAATCAATTTTTACAACTTTTATAGGAATGTTCTTCTCACGGCATTGTTTTTCATTCATGCCCACCGCGGCAACCTCCGGATGAAGGAACATGATGGTACTTATGTTGTCGTAAGAAAGTTTGCCGGTCTTTTCACTGCCCAATACTATTTTTTCAACCGCATGACGGCCTTCCAACTCGCCCATGTTAACCAATTGTATACGGCCTTTTACATCCCCAACTACATATATGTTAGGTACGTTAGTTTGCGTATCTACATCACCAATATGCATGCCGCGTTTACTCATCTCTACACCAGCATTGGCCATCCCTATCTCTTCAATGTTCGGGCTCCTTCCAACCGAAACCAACGCTTTTTCAACGCGAATAATTTCTTTTTTACCATCAGCAAAGGCCAATTCATATTCAACCATACCGTCAATGATCTCCATACGGTTTAAGCTTGCGCTATGGTGAATGGTAACACCTTTTTCTTCAAGATTGCGGGCAACCATATCGGTAATATCATCATCTTCGAATGGAAGGATCTTATCGGCCCTGTCAATAATATAAACTTTTGTTTTGCCGAAATTGGAAAATATGGTAGCGAATTCACAACCAATTACACCGGCACCAACAATAACCAGACTTTTTGGATAATCCGTCAAATGATGAATGCCGTCACTGGTCATTACTATTTTTTCATCAATTGGAAGATTTGGTATTTTTTTAGGACGACTACCTGTAGCGATAATAATATTTTCGGACCAAATAACTTTTTCTTCATCTTCATGCTTCACGAGAATTTCGTGCGGATTCAACATTGTTCCTGTACCGCGCTCAAATTTAAAATGACATGAAGTGGTTTCGGTTTGCAATAATTTTATGTGACAGGTATATTGAAACTTTCGGTCAAAAATAGCTTCGTTCATGGTTTTCATAACCTCTTCCCAGCTAATTTCAAATTTCTTTCGTCCAACCGATACAATAGTTTCGTTAACCGAACGCACTTTTTCAGAAAGTTCCCAAAGCGTTTTAGAAGCTAAAGCACCATCGTAAACACCCGCACCACCAACCTTATCTTTTTCAATAAGGCAAACTTTTTTTCCAAAATCAATTGCACGCATGGCTGCCGCATATCCGGCCGGACCACCACCAAGAACACATATATCGAATTTTTCCATTGTTTGACTAAGGGGCTAAAAGTAATTATATTCCTTATATACAACAAGGTTTTGGCTGTTTTAGCATTATTTTTTTAACTCTTTTTGTTTGGCGAATGCTTTTTTTTGAAATTTTGACCTTGAAAATGAAATTAAACATGAACAATAGCTGGTGGTGGTTTACTTATAAAAGTGAACAGCGCAACTAGTTATTGCTATATATAAAGGTTTTAAACCCGCTGTTCTCTAAACAGCGGGTTTTTTTT
>JAYUZA010000016.1:0-3180 GCA_043752145.1 Flavobacteriales bacterium | reverse complement strand
TTAAACTTTCGTAAATTGAAACAGCTTCCAATAAAAATTTTTCAGCTTTTAGATATTGTTTTTGCTCAATGTATAAAGAACCAATGTTTCCCTTTTGTCGAGCCACCTGTGCCGTATTACCCAGTTCTTCTTCTATTTTTAGCGCCTGTAAATAATATTCAAGCGCTTTGTTTTGTAATTCGGAACTGTTTTTTGTTTCGGGTTTATTTGCGATCTTATGATAAACCACACCTAAATTTCCCAATTGTGTTGCTTCACGGTCTTTTGCCCCCAATTCACGATTTGCGATCAAGGCTTTTTCGTAATACATGATGGCTGTATCAGGAACATCAAACTGATCATACAGGACGCCAATGTTCCCCAAATTTTTAGCAATGCCGTTTTTATCCTTAATTTGTTCGTAGATCTTCAACGCTTTTAAAAGATACTTAAGCGCTTTGTTTGTTTCGCTCTCACTCCAATATACAATGCCAATATTCCCGAAAGACATAGCAGTACCGGCTTTATCATTTATTTGCTCGCGAATTTTAAGTGCTTTGAAATGGAATGATGATGATACGGTAAATTCGCCTTTGACCCAATTGTATACACCTAAATTGTTAAATGAATTCGCAATGTGCTTTTGTGATCCTGTTTTTTTTGCGAGGCCCAGTGCTTGTTTGCTTAGAATAATAGCCGTATCGGGGTTTTGGTACATGATGGCAAATCCCAACGCGTTTAAATGATTTACTTTATTCGTATCGGGTTTATCCTTTTTAATTAAACGGGTAAGCGAGTCGGTAGGGGATTGAGATATTCCAATTGAACTTATAACCAAAAAAATGATACACCATATGAATTTTCGGATTTTCACTTTTTATCTTTAAAGTTCATTTATTGTTTTTTCAATTGATTTGGCTGGTGGCATTAATGCTTCCTGTATGCGTTTGGCGTAATGAATGCTATCCAATATTTCTTTTTGTTTTTCGTCTACCATATGCTTTTGCATTTCCACTTCCTGCTTTTGTTCCAGAATAAGATTGCGTTGTTTACGCACAAGACTAAACCTGTTCAACATGAACATGGCAAACAAAAAGGTAAGTCCTAATCCGCCATACAAAACAAAACGTTGAAATTTTTCAGACTGTTTTTCGGCTACCATCAGTTTTTTTTCTTCAACACGTTTTACACTGTCGGCCGTTGCTTTTTTATCGTATTCGTATTGAAGTTTATTTTGAATTCCTGCTCTTTTAGCCTCCTCGCTATTTAAACTATCACGCATTTTAATGTAAACTTTATAGAGTTTAAATGCTTCGGTTGTATTTCCTTCTTTTTCCATTATGGCCGACATTTGCTGTGTTGTATGCATGATGGGTTCGGGATAATTTAGTTCAAATGCAATTTTCAGCGCTTCTTTTTCAAACGATTTAGCCTTTGCTATATCCTTTTTAATTAAATAAATACTTGCAATGTTGTGGTATGAATAACATATCCCACGTTTATTGTTTATGCTTTTTTCTATTTCCAGATTTTTTGAATAATACATAAGGGCGGTATCCGTGTATTGATCTTTTAATTCTTTGTTGGTTTCAGCGTTTGCCAGATCACGATAAACAAACCCAATATTGTTAAGCGTTGCGGTGGCGCCAAATTTATCGCGCAATTGCATTCGTATGATCAATGCCTTACGGTAATATTCCAATCCCTTTTTTTTATCTTTTTCACGATTATATATAACACCTAAATTGCTGTATGACTGGGCCATTCCAAGGCTGTCTTTTATTTTTAATCGAATATTGAGGGCTTCAATATGGTATTTTAGCGCATCGGCAAAATTATTCATATCCATATAAATTCCTCCAATATTATTAAGCGCTACACCAATACCAACATCATCCTTAAGTTCTTTTTGGATCTTAAGGCTTTGTTTTACGCTTTCAAGCGCCAAAGGCACATTGCCCTGCATACTGTAAACAAGACTTTGATTTGTTAAAGCACGTGCTTTGTATTTGAGAAAGAACAATTTTTGCTTTCCTGTTGGTTGTTTTTTTAAATTCTTATTTACCAAAGTCAGCATTTGTTTATTATACTTCGGCCAAATAGCATCATCGTATTCGGATTCGATTAGCAAGTCAAGGGTTTTACATTTAACCGAATCGTGCTGCGATTTTTTTAATTCACTCTTTAATGAATCCAGGAATTCCGGTTGAGCGTTTAGCTCATTGGTAAAGCATAGTACGCACACGAGCAGCGTATATTTAACCATTTTACGAAGTAAAAGCAAGATCTTATTTTTTTACTGAGATATTGGTAATTTGTGCCGGAATTCCGGTAGTGCATCCTGCGGGTTGTGGCATTCTTAATCCTGTATAATCAAAATAAATTTCGAGTCCGTCTTTATCAAATTTCGAATCCAGTTTATCTTTTGGAATTAAAACCGATTCGGTCCCGTCTTCGGTTGTTATAACTATAACCGATGAGCATCCGGTTTCTTTGTATTTAAAGGAAACTTTACCAAGTGTTGCACCTTTGGTTGTTGAATCGTTACTCACGTTTTTTTTGGTTTTACACGAATAAGCCAAATTAAGGCTTACCAGCAGGATCAATACTAGGAACTTTTGCATGGTTTTTTTATATAAAGCTATAAAAAAATAAGCATACTGATGGCTAAACTATCAGCTTCCTTTTCGTATTTCCTTAAGTTCCACCTGCATTTTGCGAAGCATTCCCATAATACTGCCCAAGTTCAAATCTTCTTCGGCATAATTTCCGGTATTAATGCTGCAAACAAATTCCCATACTTCAAGCATGTCGAAAACAGGAACACTGTAGGGGTCGTATAATTTATTGTCGGATACCAATAGAAATGAACTGTCTTCTTTAAGACGATTGAATACACGCTTGTATACGATACCATCGTTGCGGGTAAGTAAAATATAGGTTTTGCCGTCTTTGATATGGCGAATATCTTCTACAAATTTACCAATAACAAAACTACCATCGGTGAGGGGAGGCATACTATCACCTTTAATAGGAAAAGCGCGGTGTTTTCCTGTTGGTAAAAAAGGCAATTTCATGAGTTGTAAATTTTCAATGAATTCGGGATCGGCATAACCATTTAAATAACCGGCCGATGCTTTAAGGTTTACTATTTCAATTACATCTTCGTTTTCCTGGTTAACGATCACGGGAAAAAGTACG
>JAYUZA010000015.1:0-3186 GCA_043752145.1 Flavobacteriales bacterium | reverse complement strand
TTCGGGATACCTGTTATCCAAAGCATGAAAAAACATGCCAAAAAACCGTTTGATGTTCATTTAATGATCGTGCAACCCGAACGGTATATTGATGATTTTAAAAAATGCGGTGCCGATATTTTAACGGTGCATTATGAAACCAGCACGCATTTACACCGTACGCTTGATGCTATTCGAAAAGCGGGAATGAAAGCGGGTGTCGCAATAAATCCGCACACTCCTGTTTCATTATTGGAAGACATTATGCAATACATGGATCTGCTTTGTATCATGGCTGTAAATCCGGGTTTTGGCGGACAAAAATTTATTGAGACCACGTACAAAAAAACAAAAGAAGCACGTGAAATGGCCAATGCTTTGAATCCTAAATTACACATTGAGATTGACGGAGGTGTTACATTAGCCAATTACACAAAATTACTTGAATGCGGAGCTGATGTGCTGGTGGCAGGAAACACCGTTTTTGCCTCCGATAATCCTATTAAGACAATTGCCGATTTAAAAAGATAATAACTTCATCAAATAAGGATTCTATCCTGTTTTGAACTGCACTAAAGGCGATTCAGCCTTGGTTATATTAACAGTAAAATAACGTGAATTATGTAAGGAATTCCACGCTTTGTGTAAAAACATTGTGATTTACATTAAATATATTTGAGAAACGCCTGAAAATGGATAATACTTCAAATTTTCTATCTAAAAACTAAAAATTAGTTTAATACTAATATATCCCTATTCAGTGCAGCGTTTAAAATTGAGGAATATGCAGGAAGAATATCTCATATCAATAGCAATACTAACCATGCGAATTTGGCTGGGAGCAACTTTACTTATACAGGCCAGCGACAAACTCTTTAGCATTGGCATACAAAATGTTTCCGCTGCCTTTGAATTTAAAATTTCAACATTCCGTTTACCTCATAATTTCTATCGGTTCTTAGCCGGCTTCACTTCATTTATTGAATTTACCGGAGGGATACTACTAATTCTTGGTTTATTTAAAACCATTGCGTTTTCAGCGCTGTGTGTAGACATGCTTTTAGTAAGCCTGGCGCTAAGTCTCAATAAACCGATGTGGGATATGGGGCATTTCTTTCCACGATTTATCATTCTCTTGATTCTTATGCTCGTTTCAATGAATAATGACAGGTTCAGTCTTGATTGGTTAATTAATAAATAATTTAAAAAAACCATTTTATGAAATTCGAAAATTCTGAATATCGTGACAACAGAGATAACGGGACAGGAAAAAAAATGCTAGTCGCAGTTGACTTTTCAGACGCTTCAATGAATGCGTTAAAATACGCTGTTAATTTTGCTGAAATCACAGAGGCGGAACTGAATGTGATCACCGTAACGAACAGTATGAATTATGCTCCGGTTTCGATATTGGGTGATGTTAACAATCATGTAATTGACGATATTATTTTGATGAAAAGCAAACTTGAAAAACTGGTTTCAGCCGCCTGCAAAAACACTTCGATCACATACAAAACATTCAGCATGGTAGGAATACCGGAAATTGAGATACAAAAACTTTCCAGAAAACTGAAAGCGGAGATCATTGTTATGGGACAAACCACCAACAGCGGAATAAAGAAACTTTTACTCGGAAGCACTACCAGTCACGTGGTAAACACAAGTCCGATACCCGTGCTTATCGTTCCACCTAAATACAAATTTAAATCCTACAAGGAAATTGTTTTCGCGCATGACCTGAATCCTGAAAACAATTCCTTTTTAAAAGACACGGTCAAATTTGCCATTCAGTTTAAATCTTCCATTACAATTCTCAACATTGACACCGAAGGCGGAGAAGATCTGAAAAAGAAAATTCAAAAAATGGAAAGTGAGATCATAAAACGTTATGGCTTTAAAAAAATAAAAGGAATTATATTGAGCCACATAAATGTACTAAGCGGAATTGCCGAATATATTCGAAAAAATAAACCCGATTTGGTCGCATTGGTTAAATATCACCCAAGCCTGGCAACAAACTTTACGGGTAAAACAAGTTCAGCAAAACTTGCCGATTCATTGCGTGTTCCTGTTTTAGTATTGGAATCTAAAAAATAACCATGCCGTGAAAACTATATTATGTGTACCTGATTCAAAACCATATGAAGCTTAAGATCACAAAAACCAGGAAAATTTATGAAATTCAAAACGAATTCAATTCATATTTTGAATTTCTAAAAATTGAATTTTGCGCAAAACCGGATGACCTTACTGACGGTTTCGGATCAAAATTCATTATGAATACCAACAAAAGACTAAGTGATGTGAGTAATTCACTTGCCGAAACAACCATTCCCTTAACGTGTTCGATGCCCGTTACCGAATTAAAACGCATTTTTGAAAACGAGGTCGGTATGCCGGTAAAGATCTTAAGAAAATCAGGAAGTGGCTGGCATGACACAAGCCTGACGCATGAATGGTCTCTGGGTAAACAAAATCAGTATGGGAGCCTTTTGTCGGTAACTATTAGCGGAGAGCCGTTAGAGAACAAAAGCCCCTTCTAAGCATAGCCGGAATAGTTTTTTTTCTTGACTCAGTCAGTTCTTAAAAGGTTACTGCTGTTCCAATGAATGAGCGATGAAAATTTTTCTTTTCTAATACTGCATTCCTTTAAATTACATGAACTGCACATTTGCCCGGGAATACATGGGTCGACATGAATAAATAATTCAAGTTCGTTCTTCCAAAGTTTTTTTAATTCATTTTCTATGGCCTTTACTTCCTTGCTTGATTGTTCAACAGTATAAAAAAGAGGCAATGTCATATGGCAATCGATATGTGCGGCACTTCCATAATTTAAAATCCGCAAATTATGAATGTCGATCCACTGTTCTTTTCTGATATTCTGAAGATTTACAGCTAAAACATCGAGCCGTTGAACATCGGCTTTATCCATTAAATTATCAAGTGCCGATCTTACTAATTTATATCCTGTATAAAAAGTAAAAACGCCTAACAGAACTGCTACGATCGGATCAATGATCTTATACCCCGTATACAACACCAATAAAAGCCCAGCAATAATTCCAACACTTGTTATTCCATCACTTAACAAATGTTTACCATCAGCATATAAAATAGTTGAATCGGTCTTTTTGCCTTTATTCACTAACCAAAAACCAACAACGAAATTCAAAACACTGGTTGAAAAAATAATAAACATTCCTG
>JAYUZA010000014.1:0-3189 GCA_043752145.1 Flavobacteriales bacterium | reverse complement strand
ACGGAAATCACACTCACACTCCCGAACAACGGACAACGAAGAACGGACAACTATTTTTTGATTTCCTATTTTATTCCAGCTTCTCAGGCAACGTATATTTCCTTCCCTTATTCTTCTCTTTCAAGTAATCCATGAGTGGCATAAAATAATTCAACATCGACTTAGCCGAAATTCCTGTTCCCAATACTTCGTTCATGTGTTGTCTCCAATCAACGGTTGCACCCGGGGCCATAATTTTCTTTAAGAAATTCCCTACTTCTTTGTTTCCCCAATAGTTGGTTGCATGAACATCTTGTTTCAAGATCTTTGTTGCAATGTGTTCGTGGAACTGGAACAACAATACGTTTGCAATAGCATAATCGTAATACTGTGCGGGATCATCATTGATATGCGTTTTTGTAGCCGCATCGCAATATTCCTCGCCACGCGCTGTTGGTGGTTCAATGCCCTGGTATTTCTTAACCAATTCCCACCACTTGGCATTGTATTGATCGGGCGATAAATTTTTGTTATACAATTCGTATTCGTAATGCGTCATTACACCCGCACTCCACGGAACCATTACTATATAATCCAATGCTTCTTTCAGCAATGTTTTCATCTCATCGGTTTTCACGCCTTTTTCAACCAAGCCTTGTCCTTCCAAAAACGGCTTGTGCATGCTTACCATGGCTATCATGGTGCCAAAGGCTTCGTGGTATCCGCGGTTCGTTCCGTTGCGCAAGATCAATGGAATTTTCGGGTTTGAATATTCTAAATAATAAAAAATATGTCCCATTTCATGAAGTGTAGTTCCCCACCATTCGCTGTTGGGTTCAACGCTCATGAGTGAACGCACATCGCGATCGTTGTCAATATGCCATGCCGAAGCATGATTGTTCTTGCTGTAACCTGCTCCTGCTTCAACAGGATACAAACTTGATTTATCCCAAAAACGCGGAGGTAATTTTTCAAATCCCATGCCTACATAAAAATCTTCGGCTTTTTGAATGATCCATTCTTTTGGTTTTGTTTTTAAAACAGCATCAATATCCAATCCTTCAACATTTACAAGCGCTGTCCAGTCTTGTCCCCAACGGTTAGGCAACCAATGTGCCGGCAACATTTCGGGAACCGGTTGTTTGAATTTATCGGCCAATTCATAACGTGCCCATGTATGTAGTTCACGGTACAATGGCCATAATTCGCTGATCATGTTATCGCATTCGGCAATTAATTCATCAGAACTCATTTCGTATTCCGAAACCTGGTACGAGAAAAAATCGGTATAACCCAAAGGTTTTACAACATCGTTGCGCAATCCCTGTAAATTAACCAAGCCTGGTTTTAATGTTTTTCCAACTTCTTTACTGGCGGTCCATGCTTCAAGGCGCTCATTCAAATTAGTTGATTCATGAAGGATCCTGTCAAGATCGTTAGCTGTAACAGGTTTGTTCTTGATTTTGTAAGTGAAACCGAATAAAGCTTCAGTTTGATCGTTAGTCGCTTTAATTTTCTTGTCTACAATATCGCCTGCAATTTTGGGATTACTTCCGGCAAGAAAAATAATGTATTTTAATTGACGTACCTGAAGGTCGGTAAGGTCTTTTTGATTCTCCAATAATTTTTTGGCGGTATTTATATTTTCTTCGCTTCCGCTAAAATCGGCAAATGCTTTATCGCTTTGACGTGCATTGTAATTTGAAACGGTATCGCCTTTTACAATATGTGTTTGAAGTGTCCATTGACCTTCATTAACCGCAATTACCAGTTGCTGAAATTCTTTGGAGTACTTATCAAGGAAATCCTGTGTTTCTTTTTGGATCTTGCTGCTACCGGTCGGTTCTTTTTTCTCTGTGGTTTCTTTGTTATCGCCACAAGCCACCATAAGGGCTAAAAGCATTACTGCGCAAATTTTTCTGGTCATGTTCATAAGAGGAATGTAAGTTTTATGGGATGAAAATAAGCTTTTTTCAGCATTTATCTATATTTTTTTGTTGATTGATTCAGACGTGTTTAGAATGGGGAGGATTCTAAATTGTAGGTCTCGGCCACACCCTCACCCACACTAATCATTCCCGCGGAGGCGGGAATCTCCCCACGCCCAAACGAAAAAGCTAATCACAAAGTCCTTATAATTTTACCATTTTCAGTTCTTTTAAAACGGCTTACAAAAACAACCTCCTTCGGCACTTCATACTTCTCTAAAATATCCTTCAACGAATTCTTTAATAATCCAAGCGTGGTTGCATCATATGCTTCTTCTCGCTCAATGACCAAAATTAATTTCTGTCCCAGTTCTTCGTCCGGTCTAAAATGCACAAAGAAAGGTTCATCCAGAATAGCATTTATTTTCGCTTCAATTTTTTCGGGATGCAATTTTATTCCGCCTGAATTTATGACATTATCTATACGGCCTAAAAAAATAAATTCCCTCGGACCCTCGAATTCAACCATATCATTGGTGATAATGTGGTCTTTTCCAAGGTAATTTGCCTGAATGGTCAAACAATTCCGCGGATCAAGACCTAGATTTACGCCTTTGAATGCTTTGTAGATCATTGTGTCGACTTTTCGAACTGCAATATGCGTAATGGTCTCGGTCATTCCGTAAGTCGCGAAAATGTTTTTATTTAGCGAGGCTAATTTTCTTTCTAATCCGGCAGGAATTTCTCCGCCACCAATAATAACGATTTTAATTCCCGCAAATATTTTTTTGGTGGTATCATCTTCCAATATAGCAGCAACCTGGAATGGAGTAAAAGCGGCAAAGTCTATTGGTATAGGCTTGTTTGTTATCAAGGGTAAAAGCGGATTAGCACTTGTTTCGCTTATTACCAAATGTGCTTTGGCAACAATGGAACGAACTACCATCATTTTTCCTGCAATAAAATCAACAGGTAGACAGATTAATAAATTCTGCCCTTCTTGTATCCCGAAAAAATCAATGGTTTGTTGTGCGCTGGTGCGCATAGCGCTTTTTTGGATAAGAATTTCTTTGGGCGTTCCTGTGCTTCCGCTTGTTTTAGCTGTAATTGTTGGGGAATCATTTTTCCATTCTTCGTAAAAGCGCATAACCTGCCCTGCGTATGCTAAATTGGTGCAAAAATTATTGTTGATGGATATGGAATTATCAAACTCTTCCATTATAATTCCTCCCATTTCGCATTGGTGTCAAACCATAATTGTTCGCCATTTATAGTGAGCGGT
>JAYUZA010000013.1:0-3197 GCA_043752145.1 Flavobacteriales bacterium | reverse complement strand
CACGGTGTTATCAAAATACGCTTCTTTACAATTAAAATTAGCTTTTATATAAGGGGAATGACCATTCATACTTTTGCCGGTAATGCGGGCGTCAAAATGTATTTTTCCCTTGTTATCGTATTGTGCCAGGATCGGCCTTATTTCTTCGGGAGCCATGGCCATGAACAAAGCAAAATCCGATTTATCGCCACTGAACTTTATATCCATGTACGCATCGTTTGCAAAATCAATTTTGCCGCCCATTCTGAATTCCGCTCCTTCCAATTTTACGTTTGACGGACGAAGGGTCATAATTTCCTTACCCTTCAAAAAATCAATCTCAGTGCTTATATCAAAATGCTTGTGCTTTATGAATGTTGTATCGCCATTGGAAATAACGTTTAGCTGGAGTTTCGAATCAAGCGAGGCATAAACGTGGCGTGGAGAAGTAGTAAAACGCGAATCAGCATAATCAATATACGCTTCAATGAGTTGGTTATTGGATTCATTGAATTTAGTAAGATCAATGTCCTTTATTTCCACTTCTCTCAGATCAAGGTGAAATTCTTCATTGGCATCCTCAACAGGTTTTACAGAAGCAAGTGCTTTTACAATATTAAATTCGCCATCCTTGTGTTGGATAAGGTCAATATGACCACCAACCAATTTTAGTTTTTTTATTTCCATCTTGCCTGATAAAATGGTCCATATATCAAAACCCAGGTACGCATCTTCAACATTCAAAATAGGTTTTTTATGGGTAGTTTTATCTTCATAAACTCGAACACCTTCGAGGTCAATGGAGATATAAGGGAAATTGGCAAAAGGCGATATATGCGAATCTTTAATTTCAATACGTCCTTTAAAATCCTCGTTCATGTCGCTCAATAGTTTCTGTACAATGGCATCTTGTTTCCAGTATAAAACACCAATAAGAATAATTATAAGAAGTACCGGAATAAGAAAAGTAAACAATATCAAACGTTTCCAGAACTTCCGGGATCTTAGTTTCTTGTATAAATACGATTTAACTGACATTTTGGAAGGGTAAATATACACAATTAGCAAGGATAAATTATGGCTTTTGCATAAGGACGGATTTTTTTTCATAATTTGCGGCCATGTCAGTTTCATTCGCATCCATCAATTCGGGAAGTAACGGTAATTGCTATTATGTTGGTAACGATGCCGAAGCCGTTTTGGTTGATGTGGGTATCAATTGCAAGGAGGTTGAAAAACGTATGAAACGGTTGAATCTTGACATGCAAAAAGTTAAGGCCATTTTTATTTCGCATGAACATTCAGACCATATCATTGGCACCGCGGTACTCGCAAGTAAATACAATCTCCCGGTCTATATTTCGGCAGGTACGTTAAATGGCAGCAATTTTGGTTTAAAACGAATTTCAACGCATCAGTTAGCGGATGGCGTACCGGTTATGGTTGGCGGTCTTCAAATTGTACCCTTCGCAAAGGAGCATGATGCGGCCGATCCCCTCAGTTTTACGATAAAGTATAACGGATACAGCGTTGGTGTTATTACCGATATTGGCATTGTTTGCGAAAACGTAAAAAAACATTTCGCGCAATGCGATGCCGTTTTTTTAGAAGCCAATTATGATATTGATATGCTTGTAAACGGACGATATCCCTTACATTTAAAACGCAGGATCACCGGTGGAAAGGGACATGTATCCAATGCGCAGGCACTTGACCTTTTCATCAATCATCGTTCCGATAAATTAAAATATTTGATCTTGTCTCATTTGTCGAAGGAAAATAATAACCCCGATCTGGTATATGCTTTGTTCAATGAGCATGCAAACGAAACGCATGTTGTTGTTGCTTCGCGTTACGAAGAAACCAGCGTGTTTAAAATTTCGGGTAATATTGAAAAATTGAGTGAGCTAAAAATTTCTGCAAATGCTCAAATGACTTTGTTCTAATTTCACGAAGCTTTGCTTCGTTTTTTTTTGACCACAGATGTTGACAGATTACTCAGGTTGCACAGATTTGGAATTATTTTAAAATCATCCGTGTAATCAGGGAAATCAGTAAATCTGTGGTTAAATGTTTTGTAAAATCATTCAGTAAAATCCAACACAGCATTTACACCATATTGTTTATGCGGTTGAATTGAAATTCCAACAGCAACGTATTCGGTTGATGTCATAGCCTTGCGATGACCCAGGTCACTTACATCTTTATCAACTAAAAGGTGGATCACCATTTCTTCGGGCAATTCCATTCCGTAATCGCAACATTCGCCAACACCGTTGCCAACGTAACCAAAATGTTTTGCCCGACCTGTTGGGTCGCCATATAAACCACCATGACCTTCTTTGCCTAATTCACCGTAATTAACGGCATGGATCTTTGCGGCTAAAAATAAAATGCTGTCGGGTAAAATAGGTTCCTGCGTTTTACCTTTTTTTAATGTGGCGATCAATGAACTGGCATACGTTCCTTTTTCATCAGGATGAAGTTCCAGGTATTTTTTTAAAAACGTTCGTTCAAACAAAACGGGATCCATGCGACAAAGATTAGCGACATACAAAACTGTTTTTTCTTTCTGCGTTAAATAGTCGGCATCCTTACCGGTGTTTGCCATTTTGTATTTAGCCTTGTCCCATTCTTCGAACTGATAATCCTTGCTCAAATTGTTTTTCGTGTTCTCATCATGATTTTTGTACAAGGCACTTGAAACAAAATTATCATTGGCCAATCCTTCACCTTTTGGGAAAAGAAGCGCGTACCCATAATAATTGCGTAGTTTTTCGCATGAGCCGTCAAACTTCGACAATAAAAAAGCGTTCCACTTTTCAACGTACTCATTCCCTTTTTTCGCAGCGAGTAGGGTATTGTTAGACACAATGGTTTGCTGCACCCTTTTTAGTAAATATAAATTGCGAATATTGTTTCCCGATCGCAATATATTGTTTGTATAGGCTTGCGTAATATCAAAAATGAAATTAAAAAGCTCAGTTTTGTCTTTAGTTTCCTTTAATAACAATTGCTCGTTACATAATTTGGAAACATTAGGATAAATATAGCTTTCAAATAAAATACCCGAATTATCAAACAATTTATAATGATCGCTTACCAATGGTTTTGCTCCTGCATAATTTCCTTTTTTGATCATGCGCGCCATGAGTTGGTAAGATTCAAGTTGAACGGAGTTTAAACTCACCAAAAAAGTAGTTGGAATTGAATCGTTT
>JAYUZA010000012.1:0-3198 GCA_043752145.1 Flavobacteriales bacterium | reverse complement strand
ACTTGTTTATTGTCGCAACAAAGTTGCGCCTATCGAACCCCCTTTGGTATGATAGGCGAATGTTTGTTGCGGTTTTTCAAATATACTAAATTCTTTACAATGGTCATTTTCAGCCCTAGTCTCAACCCTGCCAGGGATGGAGCCTTTACTCCTCTGGCGAGGCGCATTAGCGCTCGCCAGAGGAGTAAAGGCGAGAGCCCGACCCTGAGCTTACCGAAGGGAGGCAGCCCCCGTCCGAACGGATTATTTCATATGCTACTAGCCCTAAACACTGTTTCATCCGGGTGGGCAAAAATTACCATAAAAACGGTATTTAGGCCTATGGCTTTAGCAATACATTTATGCCGTGAACATAAGTACACTTTCAGAATATACCTGTAACACTTGCCCTTTGAGCAAGCTTGCCTTTGATTTTAAAAAGAAAAAGGAATGCTGCAAGAAATTTAAAAAAGGGAAGCGTTGTAAGAAATGTCCGGGTAGGAAGGAGTAAAAAAGTTATTCGTTATTTGTTGTTCGGGGGTGTAACTCAGTCATAATTTGTTTTTTAATGGAATCGTTGAATGCTAACGCATTTGGGCATGACCCACAAAGTTTATAAAATGGGTGTGGGATTAATTACCCCAGAAAGAAATCCTCCGGCCTTTAAATTCAATTAAAAATTAATATCAACAAGGCCACCTCCTTTAAAAAAGGAGGATTGAATTTTTACTATCGTTGAATAATTAATTTCTCACGCTTAAATCCGTTTTGGTTACTTACTTCAACAAAGTAAATTCCATTCGACCAATTTTCGTTCACGTTCAATACGTGATGGGTTCCATTTACAGTTGAATAATAAACCTGGCGACCATACGCATCGAACAGTGTTATTGCGTTTAAATTGACATCGCTCGTAATATAAACGTTGTTTGCTGCCGGATTAGGGTATACCGAAAGTGAAATTTCGGAACTGTTTTCAGCCACACCAATGTTCGGGATGAAAAAATCTTTGTACGTGATCTGCGTTACAACATCACCTGTTGTAGCTGCTAATTTAAGCACAGGAACATCTTCGCCATTAGCCAGCCAATGGTATTCGTAGCTTTGAGGACGCGGAATCACGATCGGAAATCCTACTGCATCAATATAGGTTGAATCGGTAATGTCAAGTGTAAATTTGACACGCAATGCATTAAATGTTCCATAGGGAGTTATAACGGTTCCCCAACCATCTACTTCGGCCGATTTATCCATCGTTTGTTTATACGCCATAATGGTAGGGATCTCAAATTCGTATTCAGAATAATTGGTATACGTGTCTAAATAGTTAAGCGGAAATTCATAAATTACTTCAATAGGATCTTTACGTGTTGAACTTGGTATGCCACTAATGTTCGATCCGAATCCAACGTTTTGAAATTTAGTAGATGAATTTTTAAAATAATCAAATACATCGCTTACTGTAACAAAACCGGAGATATCAAAACCCTGTCCGGCAACAGCATAATCGGCCTTCCATGCAGGATAAACAAACGCGTTATTAAAATAAACCTGATATAAAAAAGGTGTAGAGCCAACACTTACCGCTGTATCCAAATCCTGCGCATTGGGTGTAAGAAATGAAAAATCCCAGGTGTAATTGGCTCCTGTTAGTGTAGGATCAATTGACCACATGTCGATAGTAGTACTCAAACGGAATGTATCGTTAACCGAAAGCATATCGGCATTTGTAATGGTGATTTGAGCATTAAGGTTTGAATAAAAACCGTTTGTTACAAGAAGTAAAAATACGAGTAGGCATTTTTTCATATGTTGAATTTTTTATAAAGATAAGATAAATTTTGGAAGGAATAAATTGTTTTAGATGTTGATTTTTAGATAATTAGAGCGCGTAAAGCGTGGGGCTTTTTTATTTAATGTAAATATCTACGCCTTTTTGAAACTATCGTAAACCGCTTTAATCCAGTTGGTATGCGTGCCTACAATTATTTTTTTGAATTGGTCGTTACGAAATTAAATGGTATGTGTGCATAACTTTTAATCTCAAAACAGTAACTTTTCTTACACATGTAGAGTTAAACTAATTGTTGACAAAGTAAACTTACCACATTGAACAAGATTAACGTTTATGGCCGGGGTTATGGGTACTGTTCTTAAAAGTATTTCGTCAAACTCCTTAGCTGCCTAAAACAAAATGTTTTGATCATTGTCCGACCTGATGCATGTAAAAGTGCAAACAATTAACGGATCTATTCATCTTAAAACTTTTGTATTATGAAAACATTAACTGTTATGTTAACGGTATTGCTTGGAGTAATGTCGTTACAATCAAAATCAATGAACCAGATAAGCTTTAGCGTTCAGGTTGCCATGAAGCACCAGTTCTCGCCTCAAAAGCTAAACCTGTTAGCTCACCCTATTACGTCTAAATATGGTGACACTATTCAACTTGAAAAACACACCGACTACTTAAGAGCCATGAAGGATAAACAAGTAGTTACAGAAAATACAATGAACGATGCGTGGATTATTGCATTCTTCCTGGGTAAGAAAATAAGTCTTGATGACGCTTTTTCGATCATGAACAATTACAACGAACATGATGCAAGCACAACCATGAGCGTTACTGCGCCTCCAAACGATTTTTATTACGCCATTGAGGTATTGACAAATGCCGATCAATCGCTAATCGATTATATTAAACAATGTCCTGAATTGGAAAAACAGATCAATCAAAAAGATGAGAATATATTTACCATTGGAAAAATAACCTCACATGCCAAAGCATTGGCTTTTCAGGATAAATTAATTACTGCCGGATTAAAGAACTGTGTTGTGGTTGCGTACGAAGGAACCAAGCAAGTGCCTGTTTATATAGTAGGCCGATAAGATTTTCATGTTGTTTATAATAGTAATTAAAGGGTTAGAGTCATAGCTAACCCTTTAATTTTTTATATCTTTACCCATATGATAGCTGTAATTGATTGCGGAACGAACACATTTAATTTATTGATAGCACAATTATCGCCATCAAAAACCATTGAAATAATTTATTCAGGAAAAATTCCCGTTAAATTAGGCGAAGGCGGAATTGATAAAAACACGCTTGCGCCTGAAGCCTTTGACCGTGGAATAAAAGCACTAAGATCATTTGCACAAACCATTTCAACTTTTCCCGTAAAAAAAATCGTTGCTACGGGTACAGCTGCCTTGCGCGAT
>JAYUZA010000011.1:0-3208 GCA_043752145.1 Flavobacteriales bacterium | reverse complement strand
TTGTACGGACCCGTTCCTCCGTTGATGGTCGCGGTAATGCTTCCCAAAACAGAACCATCGCAACTTACATCCACACTTGCTAACGTTCCGCTAAGTGGTGCCGGTTCATAAAGTGTATCGGCAAAGGTCCAACTGCAGCCAATAGAATCGGTGATGGTGAATGAATAGGTGCCTGCAAATGCCCCAAACAAGGTATCATTCAAAACAGGTACCGGTGTATTCCATAGAACAGAATATGGAGCTGCTCCATTGGATGGTGAACAGATCAGATCAACGGTGCCACCATTACACAAAACACTGTCGGTATTTATAGTTGCTGTTAAAGGCAAGGGATCAACAAGCGTGAACGAATAATTACTCAGGCATCCTGTACTGTCGGTTATCGTTACAAAATATGTTGCCGCGCCAAGTCCTGTTGCACTTGAGTCGGTTATACCTAAAGCACCCCATGCATAGGAATAAGGCGCAACACCATTGGATGGTGAGAGCGTGATCGAACCATCGGCAGAACCATAGCAAGATGGATCAACAATAACCGCATTTGGTTGGATCATAGTTGAGTCAGACCCAATCGTAAACACAAATGAAACGGTACTACAACTTAATGAAGAATCATCAATTGTGACGGAATAGGTGCCGGGAAACAAATTAGAAACACTGTCGCCCGAAGTAACCGGGCTCGTGCTCCATGTTATTGTATAAGGAGCGGTGCCGCCTGTGGGATTAACCGTGGCATATCCCAAACCACTACAACCGGGATCTACTACAGCAAGATTCGGAACAATTATGGGGTCGTCAGGACTCAAACAAGGTGTTAAAGCCGAGGGAATTATTGCGGTTGCAAAACCATAACCTGTGGCGTAAACAATACCGTTATTCGAAACAGCTACATCAATCACAAGGTCGGGCATCGGATACCCTTGTATTTCATTGAGCAAACTGTCATATTGATAAACCGTATCTTTTACACCTACGAATAAATTTTTACATTCATCCACGGCAATTCCGCCCCATGTTTTATGGTACGATGCAAGAGGAGGAATTGCCACTGTATTTGAAAGCAACAGGGCTCCTGTTAAAGCATCTCGCTTTTGCAAGGTATAACCGTCATATGCAAAAAGCGATTCATTGGCAATTGCAATACCGTTATACCCGTTCAAAGCAGAAGGATCATAATAATACAAACTTCCTAATTCCATAAAATTAAAACCGGTAGGCACTACATAATCAACCGGCAAAAAAGCAGGAAGCGGAGACCTTGAAATTTGATTCGCTACGGCACTTGGCGAGTGCGGCAAGTAATAACAATGTCCATACTTATCCTGTGTTAAAATAGCTATGTCTTGCCAACCTGCACCTGCAAATACGCTCACGGGAGTTAAGGAAGTAAGGGATGTATCAATGTATCCCATTTCATTACCAACAGCGCCTCCCCCACCAATTACAATTTGATTTGTGCAGGAATTAATTATAATGCGCCACATTTCATCCATTACCGAAAAACCGTAATATGTTGCCGCCAATGAACCCGAATTGTATAACTTTAAAACATTCGGAACAATATTATTGCCAGCGTAACCATTGATCATATAAACACTTCCTGTATATCGGTTAACACAAAAATCACCGTAATTGTAATATCCCCCTAGAGAAAAAAGCGTTGCAGCGTAACTCCATATAATTGTACCACTATTGTCGTACTTTATTATAGTTTGCGGACTGCTTCCACTACCTCCCGACACATAGGTATTTCCATAGTTGTCGTAGTCAACATCATAACCACGCGATGAAGTTCCAAAAACAGGCACAACTAACCACGGATCAATAATAATATCTTCGTCAACCTGTTTAATGGAATAAGAAACGGTATTGTTGTTTAAAATGTATGAAGAATTAATTTCAGATCTTTGACCTTGGCTCTTAAACGACACGGGGTTTGCGGCAACAAAATTACCTGTTTCACCGGTAATGATCAGGTCACCAGCAGTACTTAATTTAATTTTTACATTATTGCTCCACACCTCTTTAATAAGTGATGGGTCTCCTCCATTTCTTACAATATAGTTATACTTGATACCCGAGCTGTCTTCAGGAAAATAAAACATTACATCAATGTTTGGATAAATTTCTTTATACAATAATTTTTTATACGCTTTTGCGAAAAGCGTTTGATTTGTATTCTTATCGGGATATAAATATTTTGAAACAACTTCAACCGAAGAAAAAGTTCCGGGATTCGGAGTGCCGTTTTTCCAGATAAGCGCGGTAAAACGGGGCTCATAAGTGTATTTTAACCTGTTTTTTTCAAGTGCTCTTTCTTCCTTGCTCTCTTTTCCTTCCTTCCGCTCCTTTTCCCTTTCTTCCAGTAGTTCCCTCACCTCTTTTCCCAAACGCTTTACCTTTACAAATTGCCTGAAAACAACCCCTGTTTCGGTAAAATAAAAATCAGTGCCCTGGCTTGAAGATCCAAAAAGGACTTTAGCATTTCCTGGGACTATATCATTAAACTGACTAAGATTCTGGATAAAACATCGTTTTTCAAACGGATCCTTTGCTGTCCACGACACTTTTCCCTGCCCATGTAAAAACAGAGCGGTGAATGAAAAAAACAGTATAATTAAAATTTTTCTTGTCAATTGCTTTACTTTATATCAATTCTTACTTCTGAAATCTGACTTCTTACTTTTTTATCTCACTAATTGAACTGTACCATTATAAATAATCTCATCTTTTTTATCGGCACACAAGGCTTTGAATTTTATCATCACAAAATAAACGCCTTCGGGAACATCTCCACCACCCTTTTTTCCATCCCACCCTTTGGCAGGGTCATTTGTTTCGAACATCAATTGACCCCAACGGTTAAACACCTGCATACCGAATTCTTCGAACAAATAATCCAGTTGATCGGTGCTTGCTGTACTTGAAAATGTAAATGCGTAAAACATACTATTTAAACCATCACCATTGGGCGAAAATACATTTGGAATTGCTTTTACTGTGGCCACCGGGTATTCGTTTGTCTCAACTATAGTGGTTAAATAATTACATCCTCCCATATACCATGTTGCGGTAATAAAACCTGCATCGGGAATAGGACTGTTATAAGTACTTCCTGTTTCACCGGGAATTAAAACACCGGCATTATACCATTCGTATACCCCTTGCGATTGTTCGGGTGAATACAAGGTCACAAAATCATCTAAAC
>JAYUZA010000010.1:0-8163 GCA_043752145.1 Flavobacteriales bacterium | reverse complement strand
AATAATAATTGCAAGCGGTACATACCAGTGTTCGAGCAACCATTGGAAAAAATCCTTCACTTTTTCCATGAACGAATACGTTTCACCCTTAATTTCTTTAATGTCTTTTATTTCCTTTGTTGTATCGACTTCAACTGTGTGCACTTCCAATAACAGCGGTTTTGATTCAACCAATTGCGAGTCAATATAGAATTTAAAAGGTTCAATGGTGTAATAACCGCTATCGAAACTTGTAATGAGGTATTTTTTTGTGTATTCTTTTTTTACATCATCAAGGCTGATCACCGAATCAAGGATCTCAATGGTCTTAATGATCGTGTCTTTTAACTTGGGCCAAATAATTTGTTTACTTGAGTTTGCCTTTACAGCGAGTGTTAAATTAATTTGTTCGCCAATAAGAATTTTGTTTTTTGAAAATGCCGAATGCACGACTTCCTGTGCCTGAGAGAAAGATGTCAGGAAAACCAATGCAAGTGCAAATATTAAAGAACCTTTTCTCATCGCATTTTTTCGTGATTCTTAAACATGCCTACCAATTTTTTGATATAGTCTTCGCCTGTGGCAAGTTTTATGTGATCGATCTTAGACTTTGTAAAAATATCATCCAGGTATTTATCATCGGCCCTGAATTTTTTCTCATACGCTTTACGTACCGAAAGTGATGCTGTATTTATCCAGGCAACCCTACCCGACTCAGCTTCCTCGAAAGGAATTAAGCCAATATTAGGTAAACTTGCTTCGCGTGGATCATGCACCCGCAAAGCAACCACATCGTGCTTACGGTTGGTGATCTTTATGTTGTCTTCAAATCCGCGATCAATAAAATCGGAGATAAGGAAGAGAATACTTCTTTTTTTAATTACATTATCAAAAAACCTAAGCGCTTGAGCTATGTTAGTTCCTTTGGATTTTGGTTCGAAATTTAATAATTCACTTATGATGTGTAAAATATGTTTTCGGCCCTTTTTTGGAGCAATATACTTTTCAATTTTGTCGGAAAATAAAATGGCACCAATTTTATCGTTGTTCATTCCTGCTGAAAACGAAATTACTGCAGCCAGTTCGGTAATAAGTTCTCTTTTATCCTGTGTTGATGTTCCAAACGATTGTGAATTACTAATATCGATCAACAACATTACGTTGAGTTCGCGCTCTTCCTGAAAAACTTTTACGTATGGGTGATTGAATCGCGCGGTAACGTTCCAGTCGATGGTTCTTATTTCATCGCCCGGCTGGTATTCGCGAACTTCGCTAAAAGCCATACCACGGCCCTTGAAGGTTGAATGATATTGCCCCGAAAAAACTTGTTGTGACAAGCCCCTGGTTTTGATCTCAATTCTTCGTACCTTTTTTATCAGCTCTTTCGTTTCCATACTGTGTGATCTTCGGAAACTCGATTAAGGAACTTCAACTTTGTTTAGGATTTCGGTAATGATCTGCTCAACGCTTACATTATCAGCTTCGGCTTCGTAACTTAAACCAATTCTGTGGCGCAAAACATCATGTGCTATTGCACGAACATCTTCGGGAATTACATATCCCCTGCGTTTAATAAATGCGTATGCTTTTGCTGCAAGCGCCATGTTTATACTTGCACGCGGTGAACCACCAAATTCGATATAATGCTCAATGCGCGTTAAACCAGATTGCGATGGATAACGTGTTGCGAAAACAATGTCAACAATATATTTTTCAATTTTTTCGTCAATGTAAACTTCCTTCACCAGGTTTCGTGCACGTAAAATACTTTCAGGTTTCAGAACACAGTTAGGTTTTGCCATTCCTGCAACCGAAATATTTGAACGGATAATTAATTTTTCTTCTTCTTTGGTTGGATAACCTAACACAACTTTCAACATAAAACGATCGACCTGTGCTTCGGGCAAAGGATAAGTTCCCTCTTGCTCGATTGGATTTTGCGTTGCCAAAACCAAAAACGGTTCAGGTAATTTATAGGTTTGATCGCTAATGGTAACCTGTCGTTCCTGCATAGCTTCAAGCAAAGCGCTTTGCACTTTTGCCGGAGCACGGTTAATTTCATCAGCCAAAATAAAGTTTGCGAATATCGGACCTTGTTTAACTGTGAATTCTTCTTTTTTCTGATTGTAGATCATAGTTCCGATCAAGTCGGCAGGCAAGAGATCGGGGGTGAACTGAAGCCGGTTGAATTTCGCGTCAATGGTTTCGGAAAGTGTTTTAATGGCTAAGGTTTTGGCTAAACCGGGAACACCTTCGAGCAAAATGTGTCCGTTTGACAAAAGACCTATTAACAATCTTTCAACCATATGCTTTTGACCAACTATAACCTTGTCCATTTCAAAGGTTAAAAGATCAACAAAAGCACTCTCGGCTGCAACGCGCTCATTAAGGAGGCGAATATCTGGAGCTGCTGATTGATGTTGAGCCATTTGCGCTCCGGTGTTCGTGGCTTGAAAATTACTAAAATCGTTCATTTTTTAAGGGTTTTTACCGCAAACAAAACAAGTTAAAATTTGCGTTAAGGAGTTTAAAGCGCTGTTAAAATTTGTTAACCATTTTTGTCAAAAATACACTTAATTTACGCTTATAAAACCGAATAAAATGAGCGAACTAAAAAAGCTGAGTTTACATGAAACAATTAATCATGTGAAAGAATTTCATAATGCCTTTTTGATCCCGAATCACGAAGAGCCCACTTTACTTACAAATAAGGCTGATTATGAGTTACGACACCGACTTATGCAAGAAGAAAATGACGAGTATCTTGAGGCCTGCGAAAAAGGAAATTTGACCGAAATTGCCGATGCCCTGGGCGACCAGTTGTATATTTTATGTGGGTCGTTGTTACGCCACGGATTACAATATAAAATTGAAGAAGTGTTTCTCGAAATTCAAAAAAGCAATATGTCGAAACTGGATGCCAATGGAAAACCAATTTTCAGAGAAGACGGGAAAGTGATGAAAAGCGAATTGTATTTCAGGCCGAATATAGCGAGGATATTGGAGGCGAAGTAAGTTCATGTTTTTTCTCGCAGAGACGCGGAGGCGCAGAAAAAATAATAAATTACTTCCGTATAATGAAAAATCATAAATGAAAAAAGCAAATTCAATAGATCTAAATACAGTTCCCGGTTTTGGTAAATTACTGAAATATTATTTGTCTTCGAGCGATAATTTTGATAAAAAATCAATTGAAAAACGATTGATTTTCAGAGGTGAATTTGAACATCGCGAACTTTTATATACCCTTTTGACCGAACAAAATAAAAACATCATTTTAGGTTCCGAATCGAAGAAAAATATTGAACTGCTGAAAGAAAAAAATACTGTTTGTGTTACCACCGGACACCAATTAACGTTAATGGGTGGACCGTTATTTGTGACGTATAAAATTCTTACAGTAGTAAAATTAGTGAAGGAATACTCTGCTCTATTTCCAGACCATCATTTTGTGCCTGTTTTTTGGTTGGCCTCCGAGGATCATGACAAAGCCGAAATAGATCATTTCACCCTTCATGGTAAAGATTTTCACTGGGAAACCGATCAAACCGGAGCCGTTGGTAAATT
This sequence comes from Flavobacteriales bacterium, assembly GCA_043752145.1. Classification (GTDB taxonomy): domain Bacteria; phylum Bacteroidota; class Bacteroidia; order Flavobacteriales_D; family UBA2798; genus DASPJQ01. The sequence goes on along the minus strand of JAYUZA010000010.1, from coordinate 4,617 downwards.
CAAGAACGATGGCATTATTTCGCTTATTGAGACCATAGAAAAAGAAATAAACGGTCTTGACACCCATCTTCTTGACGTTTTCAAAAAAGCATATGCACAACCCGATTTAAGTGCAGCTACACGTTTTCTTGTAAATGAGCTATTTGGTTCGTATGGCATTGTTATTATTGATGGTGATGATAAAAATTTAAAACAACTATTACTGCCGGTAATTAAACAGGAAATAAATGAAAAACTCGTTTATACCAATGTAACTAAAACAAATGAGCGACTTAAGTCCAATGGATTTGAGCCGACTATAAATCCACGGGAATTGAATTTGTTTTTGTTAACCGAACACGACCGAAAGCGAATTGAATTCACCGAAACGGGATTCAGGACTGTTGATGATCATTTTGTTTGGACAATAGATGAATTTATGGCTTACGCCAATGAAAATCCCGAGAAAATAAGTCCCAATGTATTGTTGCGACCGGTTTACCAGGAAACTATTCTGCCTAACATAGCCTATGTTGGGGGGCCGGCCGAAACCGAATATTGGTTACAACTGGATGATCTTTTCACTACCTGTAATATTGAAGCACCTCAACGAGTGTTGCGCATATGCAATACATTGATAAATGAAAAAAATATTTTAAAACTACATGAGCTTGGAATAAAAACAGAAGACCTATTTGAGAACGAGGCCGACCTTATTAAAAAAGTAACGACCTTATTGGGTGGCGAGAACTTAAATTTTGAAAGTGAAAAAACTGAATTGACAAAACTTTATGATCAGTTGGCCAAAAAAGCAAAACATATTGATGTCACCCTTGAAGGAAGCGTAAAAGCCGAACACGCCCGACAGGAAAAAGCCCTGGAGAATTTATTTTCAAAGCTGGTAAAGGCCGAAAAAATAAAACAGGAAACACATATAAACAGAGTATTAAAAACCAGAAACGCAGTTTTACAAAGTGGAAAACCACAGGAACGCTCCAATACGTTAGCCGAACTTAGCGGAATTGAATTAAAAGTGTTTTTTGATTTAGTAATTGCTTCATGTGAATTAAACACTATGAATATTACCGTGCTTTAATTAAAGGGCTTCTATTATTTTTAGCACACGTTTCAGATCTACCGGTTTTTGTAATACACCTTTCCACAGATCCCCTACTTTAGCCAACCGCTTTTCAATGTTGAACATGGTAAACTTTTTAGGATCAAGTTCGGTATTGATCTCTCTCCATAAAAGCGGAGTTGAAACCGTTGCGTGTTCGCGTGGCCTTACACTATATACCGAAGCGATAGTTTGGCCTTTGTTGTTTTGCAAAAAATCGAGGTAAATTTTATCTTTACGTTTGGCAACCGAGCGCTCAATACTGGTGGTTTTTGGCAAATATTCATGTGCTTTTCGTGCCATCCATTCGGCAAATATCTTGACCTCATCATACGTGTATTTAGCGCCTAACGAAATATATACGTGCAAACCTGTTGCACCGCTTGTTTTGCAATAACAATCGATTTTAATTTCATCGCATATTCTTTTCAATACAAGTGCGGTCTTCACAACTTCTTTAAATGAAATATTTCCGGGATCAAGATCAAGAATTAAATAATCGGGGTGATCGGGTTTATTATGCTTGCTATGCCATGGATTAATTTCAATACAACCTAAATTTGCCATGTATACTAACGTTGCTTCATCGTTGCAAATAAGGTAATCGATGTAATCTTTATTATGTTTTGAATAAATACGAGCCGTTTTTGCCCACGAAGGAATTTGCTTTACATCCATATCCTTTTGATAGAATCCGGGAGCACTAATGCCGTTTGGATGACGATTAAGCGATTGCGGACGATTTTTTAAGTATGGTAAAATATACTTACTAATACTTGAATAATAATTAATGAGATCGCCTTTAGTATACTTTTCACGTGGCCAATAAACTTTTGTAAGATTGGTCAATTTAACTTCCTTGCCACCGATATTCGTTATTTTTTCCTTCGCATCGGGGCTATCTGCTACTTTTTTTGGTCGCGGTGATATTGCTGAAACTGTTTTCTTTTTTGATCCTATTGCTTTTGGTTTCTCCTGTTTTGCGACCATGCCCTTGATCTTATCTTCCTTTATAACTTGATTGGCATTTTTATCTGTACGCAAGCCCGCAAATACCGGAATGCGCATGTGCCCGTTATCGGTCCATTCCTGAAATTTTACATTGCAAACCAATACAGGTTTAACCCAAACAGGTTTGCCAATCGCTTTTCCCCAGCGACTGCTAACACCTATTTTTGTGCTGTCTTCAAACGGACTTTTAGACGTTTCAAGCTTCGTTAATTTGGTGTGAAGTTCTTTAAGCGAAGCGTGGGTAAATCCGGTTCCGCAATTACCGATATATCTTAACTTCTTTCCCTCATTAACACCTAAAATAAGCGCACCAAAATGATCACGACTGTTTTGTGGTAACGTATACCCGCAAATAACCGCTTCCTGTAATTGAACGGTTTTTATTTTTAACCATGAGTCGGTGCGTTTACCCACACCATACGGACTGTTTTCGTCTTTTGCAATAATGCCTTCCATACCCTTTGCAGATGCTTTTTTAAACAACGCTTTGCCTTTGCCTTTTATGAAAGGAGCTTCATGTATATTCTTAAATTTATACTTTTTAAAAAAATGCGTTAATAATTCCTTGCGCTGAACGAGGGGGATATTTACAATTGAATGTCCCTCCAAAAAAAGAATATCAAACACATAATATTTTAAAATCCCTTTTTGAGTTGAGCCATAGTTTTGTAGTAATTGAAAATCGCTGGAGCCTTTTTTATCTTCAATAACAATTTCACCGTCAAGAATAACGGCTTCACTTATTTTTTCCAATTCCTTTATAAGGGACGGATAGGCATTATTAAAACTATTGCCGTTACGCGAGATCATTTCAACTTTTTTCCCTGCCTTGCCGGCAGGCAGTTTGCTTACCTTGGTCACAGCACGGTAACCATCATATTTCATTTCATAAATCCAGTCGTCCTGATCTTCTACTCCATCAATAAGCTTGGCCAACATAGGCTTGTTAAGTTTTGGCCAAACAGTGTCAATATTTACACCTTTAGTCTTCTTAACGGGAACAACAGTTTCTTCAACCTCTTCAATAATTTTTTCTTTTTTTCCCCAGACATTTTTAGTTTTTGCTCCCAGACTTAAGGGTTTAATTTTTTCAATGTCGTAAGAGCTTTTAATAAATTCATCTTTTTTCTTGATAAGCAACCAGTTTTTATCCTGACCATCGTTCATTCGTACAAGCGCGAAAGCACCTTTCAAGTGTTTGCCATCTATTGAAAATTTTAAATCGCCTTTTTTGAGTTGCTGTAAGAGAAGTTTTTCTTCACTTCCTTTTTTTGTTTCTTCCAAAGGTTGGTAAGTTCCCTCATCCCAAATATCAACAATACCTGCACCGTAATTTCCTTTAGGAATTTCGCCATAAAATTTACCGTATTTCAGAGGATGATCTTCTACAAAAACAGCCAATCTTCGTTCGCCTGCCTTCATGGAAGGACCTTTAGGAACTGCCCAGCTTTTTAAAACACCTTCCATTTCCAACCGAAAATCATAATGTAAGTGTGATGCCGCATGCCTTTGTACAACGAAACTTAGTTTAGAATTCTTGGAGCCCTTTGCAGCGACAGGTTCGGGTGTATTGCTAAAATTTCGTTTTTGTTTATAGCGCGTTAGGCTCATGAAGCTTTGCGTTTACTCAAACTCGCTTTTAATTGCACCATAAGATCATCCTTTTTACTATAAATAACTTTCATTTTGGGTGTTGGTATTTTTTTGCCCTTGCCTTTTAATTTAATAAGCTTGAGAAGCGATGCCGCGTATTCATCCTTAAATTTTTCGATCTTGAACGGACCCGAATATTGTTTGATGAGTGATAAAGCCATTTTTAATTCGGCCGGTTTTACGGCTGTTTTTGCAGGAAGTGTAAATTCAGTGGTATCGCGTACCTCTTGAGCAAAACGAATTTTACTTAACACCAACATATTGCCCTTTGGCTTTATAACAGCAAGTGCTTCGGCCGTTCGCATAACAAATTGAGCAATACCAACCTTTCCTGATTTTTCCAATGCTTCCCGTAAAAGCGCGTATGCTTTTGATCCCGATTTTTCAGGTTCTATATAGTAAGAGTTTTCATAAAAAATAGTGTCGATCTCATTCTCATCCACAAAATGATTCACCTCAATGATCTTACTTTTTTCGGGCGCGGCTTTCTCAAAATCATCGTCATCCAGCATTACATATTTATCATCCATCAAATATGCTTTACCAATATTTTCCCATTTCACTTCTTTACCGGTGGATTCATTTACGCGTTGAAAACGTATTTTTCCCATGTTGCGTTTATCGACCATATCGAGATCGAGTGTACTTTGTTGGGTGGCGCTAAACAATTTTACGGGAATGTTAACCAGGCCAAATCCAATCGCGCCTTTCCATATCGATCTCATTATTTCTTAGGTTTAGTTGAGGAATGTTTAGTTGCTTTACCTGCTGACTTTTTTTCTGCCGGTACTTTTGCTCCTGAATCACGCGCTTCGCTACTGGCAATTGCCACAGCCTGCTTACGGCTTTTTACTTTG
>JAYUZA010000009.1:0-3219 GCA_043752145.1 Flavobacteriales bacterium | reverse complement strand
TTCAATACATCTTTTAATCGCACTCCTGTCCATTTCGCGCAACCAACAGCACCATTTCCCCATTGATTTCCTTCGGTGGTGGGATTAAATTCTCCACGGCTGTTCCCGCCACATTCAAGGGTTAAATGATAGGAATAATGTTTGAATTTTGATTTTAATTCTTTCAGCGACAAGGAAATTTTTTTTAAAACTGATTCTCCTTCGATTGTCAGTTTCCATTTGTTTGCATCAACGTTTGTTGGTGCATGCCCGTTATTACGCACAAAAAAAACATCAACGGGCGTTACTGCCGGGTCCAATAAATGAATGGGTGTTTCGGCATTCCATGGTTTATCACTAAGAATGGTAAGTTGCTTGTTTTTTCCCGGAACTGTTCCTTTTACTGTTTTATCTTTAAGTCCAACGGGTTTAAGATCCTCGGGAAAATTATTGGCAAATACCATTTTGGTACCCAATAAGCCTGCGAACAATCCCAACGATGATTTTACAACGAAATTTCTGCGCGAAGATTGTTCTTCAATCTGATTTTCGTTTTGTATAACTTTTTTTAATGGATCTTTTTTATTGGCCATAGAAACGCGTTATATGCAGATCTCTTTTATATTTTTTGATCTCTGATTTCTAATTTCTGATTTTTTCTAGATCATCCCTCTTGACTTTAATTCCAAATACTTATTAATGGTATCTATAGACAAATGTTCGGGTGTGGTAAGGATCGTTTGAATGCCGTATTGCCTTAATTCCTGTACCATTCTTTTTTTCTCCTCCGCAAATTTTTGTGTGATGGTCTTTAAATAAACCTCTTTTAAATTGGCCGCATGTGTTTCATTGATTGAATCAAAGGCGGTATTATGAAAAAAGATCACCACCAATAAATGTCGCTGACTTATTTTACGCAAGACGGGTAGGGCACGTTGCAAACTGTATTGACTCTCGAAATTTGAAAATAAGAACAGCAAACTTCTTCCCTTGATGTTTTTTTGAACCGAATAATGCAGTAATTCATAATTCGACTCAAGAAAATTTGTTTTTTGTCGGTAGAGTAGTTCCAGTATTTTTTTTAATTGCGCAGGAGTTCGTTCGGCCTGAATATGACTCCCAATTTTATCCGAAAAAGTTAAAACACCTGCACGGTCGTACTTGATCAATGCTGTATTTGAAATTACCAATGCCGAATTAATGCTGTGATCCAAAAGTGTTAATCCGCCAAAAGCCATTTTCATTACACGACTTTTGTCAATGATACAATAAACCTGCTGCGATTTTTCATCCTGGTACTGGTTCACCATTAATTCATGCTTGCGACTGGTGGCTTTCCAGTTAATGCTTCGGTAATCGTCACCCTTTACATATAATTTTATTTGTTCAAACTCATTGTTATGTCCTAAACGTCTTATTTTTTTAATTCCCTCACTTAAGGTCACTTTATTCGAAATTTTTAATTCGTATTTACGCATTTGCAGTACAGAAGGATAACAGGCTGTTTCCATTTCCTGTTCAACAATAATTCTGCGTTCGGCAAAGCGTAAAAAACTTTTACAAAATACGTTTACATTTCCAAAATGAAAAATACCACGTTCGGTAGGCCGCATATTGTAAGTTAAAACCGTTTTTTCACCAACGCCCAAACTGGTTTTAAGTTTAAAATTGCGCCACTGCATTTGAAAAGGAACTTCATCGTGAATGGTTAAACTTACCGGAATACGCATGCGATTAAGCACGCTTAATGTCACCGGATTTTGATCGCCAAGTGATAATTGTTTATTTACCCTGCGCGAAACACTTATGGTGCTGCCGGGCATAAATAAAATAACAACATCGGCAAATAATACAACAACACAACCAATAAGCATGAACAGCGCAATGGGAAAAAGATATTGCCAGCCAAAACTTAAGGCAAAAACAACTACCGTTGCAGTCATTGCAACAAAAAAGCGGTTGTGAATGTATATCGACCGAATGAACTTTATCACCTTGGCACTTCTATTTTTTGAATTATTTCCTGTATGATTAAATCGGTTGTTATTCCTTCCATTTCTGCCTCTGGTGTTAATATCAACCTATGGTTTAATACGTGGAAAGCTAAGAACTGCACATCATCAGGCACAACAAAATCGCGACCCCTTAATGCGGCCAATGCTTTTGAAGCACGTAATAATGCGAGGGATGCACGTGGCGAAGCGCCTAAAAATATCTTTCCATGATCGCGGGTATTGCATGTTATATCAGCAATGTATTTTAAGATACCATCGCTTATATGAACTTTAATAATTAATTCCTGAATTTCTTTTAAGTGTTCAACCGAAAATACGCGTTCAATATCATTTAAGTCGGGTGCTTTTACCGAATGCTGATAGCGTTTTAAAATTTCCTGCTCTTCAGAACGATTCGGATAGGTTAATTTGATGCGGAAAAGAAAACGGTCCAACTGCGCTTCAGGTAAACGATAAGTCCCTTCCTGCTCAACCGGATTTTGTGTTGCCATTACCAGGAATGGAAATTCCATCGGATACGTTGTTCCGTCATAGGTAATTTGACGTTCTTCCATTACTTCAAACAATGCTGCCTGCGTTTTGGCCGGTGCACGGTTAATTTCATCAATTAAAATAATATTGCTGAAAATGGGTCCTTTGTTGAAATTAAATTTTCCCGATTGCATATTATACGTTGAAGTTCCAATGATGTCACTGGGCATCAGATCGGGTGTGAACTGAATACGCGAAAACTGGGCCGACAATGTTTTTGAAAGCACTTTAGCGGTCAATGTTTTTGCAATACCGGGAACCCCTTCAAGCAATACATGACCATTAGCCAAAATGCCGATAAGCAATAATTCGGTCATTTCATGCTGACCAATTACGTATCGTGAAATTTGATTTTTGGCTGCGTAAACGGTGTTGGTTATTTTTTCCAACTGCAAGCGCGCAGGGTTTAAAAATTCATTACCGCCACCATTGTTGGTCGTGTGAATTTCGGGATTTGGGTTGTTTTCGTTGTTTTCCATTATTTGCAGTTTTTATAAAAGTATTCTATTTCGGCATAAATTTCAACCACATCGTTTGATGTAGCATGGTTGGCTTTTTTTATTTTTGAGAAGCGATTAAATATCGCGTTGATCTTTTGTTTTTCCATTCCTGATTTAATGGCCAGTTTGTCAATATAATTATCATCCACTTTAACACTCTTAATATAGTACTTATTGCGAACGTAATTCAAAAA
>JAYUZA010000008.1:0-18969 GCA_043752145.1 Flavobacteriales bacterium | reverse complement strand
AAATGATCAATTTTTACTTAAACTTGATTCGAGCGGGAATTTTGTTTTAGCATTTTGCTTTGGGGGAATTGCCGGTGGCCCAAAAAGTATTCAACTCGATAATTACTCGAATATATATATAGCTGGCACGTTTCAAGATGTTGTTGATTTTGATCCCGGGCTTGGGGTTTTTAACGTAACACCTGTGGGTGGTGCAGGATCACCGGATATTTATATTCTGAAATTGGACTCGGGTGGAAATTTTCTTTGGGTGAAGACTTTTGGTGGTAGCTTCAATGAATATATTGGAGACATGGAGTTAGACATTTATGGAAATATCTATACTTCCGGGACTTTTTATAGTACGTCTGCTGATTTTGATCCTGGACCAGCAACATTTTCCATTTCTTCTGCCGGAGCGCCTAATTTATTTGTTCAAAAGCTTGATAATGCAGGAAATTTTATTTGGGCAAAAACTTTTGGCACATCTGGAGGTGGTGCATCTGCGCCTATACTTAATATTGACAAAAATTCAGACATAGTAATAATGGGTAACTATGATGATCCGGAGGATTTTGATCCTGGGCCTGGAACAATGATCTTAACACCCCTTGATGACTATGATGTTTTTGTCTTAAAGTTGGATAATTCTGGTAATTTTCTTTGGGTTCGTTCATTTGGTGGAATTGGTTCCGAAAATTTTTATGCAATGAACGTAGATTCACTCAATAATATATATTTAACAGGAATTCTTTATTCCCCCCTTGATTTTGATTCTGGCCCCGGAAGTTACATCATAACACCAACAGTAACATCAAAAAGCTATTTATGCAAACTAAACGATGGAGGAGATATTGTTTGGGTAAAATTAATGGGGGGTTGGGTCTCGTCACTTGGCAGTGCAATTACAATAACATCTAAGGGATATATTTATAAAACGGGCACTTTCTCAGGAACAACAGATTTTGATCCGGGTCCCGGAATTTATAACCTGATTGAAATTGATGGAACGTGTTATGTTCAGAAATTAGACCTGGATGCGAATTTTATTTGGGTTTATGATTTTGGTTCGGATGGTTCGGTTACGAATTCAAGTGTTTCGGTGATGGATAGAAGTATAGTGTCTAGTGGGCGTTTTTCAAACTTTAACATAGACTTTGACCCTTTTGTAGGGGTAACACTTTTATCAGCCGATGGTGCTAATGATGCCTTTATTCATAAAATGAAAGAATATAATTGTTCTTCGGTTTTGCTTGTCGTGGACAGTTCGGTAAACGTTACTTGCGGTTCATTGGGGCATGCAAATTCACACGGGATAGGTGGCTATCCTCCTTATTCTTATGAATGGAATACGACACCAATAACATCTGATTCTTCAGTATATTTCTCGGGTTCGGGAATATATTCCGGAATAATTACGGATTCCGTTGGATGTACTTACCAAAGAGAAATATTTATTTTTGGCCCCTCATCAATTTTAGCCCACGATTTAAATGCAAATTTATTGTCCACAAATTTTCGTCCCGGCTTAAGTTCGCAAATTTGGACCGATGGTTTTAATGATGGTTGTGATACAATTTCAGGACATTTATCAATTGTCATAGATACAAGTGTAAATTATGATTATTCAATTCCGGTTCCTGACGCAATCTCTGGTGACACATTAGTTTGGAACTTTACAGATTTAACTTATGACTCAACCCACATCACTCCACAAATTTTTGTGACAACCGACTCGACAGCGACTATTGGGGATACAGTTTGTTTTGAAATATTTATTAATCCTTTGAGTGGTGATGCAGACTCATCCAACAATTATAAAACCTATTGTTTCCCTGTAGTAAATTCATACGATCCAAACATAAAATCGGTTTATCCTCAAGGAAATTGCGTGCCTAAATATATTCTAAAGGATGAAAAACTAACCTACACAATACAATTTCAAAACACCGGAACAGCCGATGCGATAAATGTTTATTTATTGGATACGCTTGATGCAAATCTCGATTTAAATTCAGTGCGCGTTATTGGGCAAAGTGATTACGTAATTACAGAAGTTCTTCCGGGAAATGTTTTAAAATTCCGTTTCGATAATATTTATTTACCTGATAGCACTACTGATGAACCAAACAGCCATGGGTATGTAATTTATGAAGTGGATCCTTTAACGGCAGTGCCAAACAACACGGTTATTAATAATACAGCACACCTATTTTTTGACTTTAATCCTGCAATTGTAACCAATACCGTTTCAAATACTATTATTGATACTTTACCAAATTATAGTTCAATACAAAACATTAATTTGGTTTGCGGAAGCAATTATGTTTTCCCTGATGGAACAATACAAAATGACATTACAGCAAACATCTCTCATGTAAGTTATTTGTCGCCTGTTATTTCATGCGATAGCGTTGTTACAACAAGCATCATTGTCGACCCAGTAAACGTAAGCGTAAACCAAACATTGTTCACCCTAACCGCTCTCGCAACCGCAACATCTTATCAATGGATAGATTGCAACAATGCCAATTTACCAATAGCTGGTGAAACCAACCAAAATTTTACAGCAACAAGTGATGGTGACTATGCCGTAATAATTACCAATGGTTTGTGTAGCGATACTTCAGCCTGTTATAACATTACCGGAACAGAAATTTCCAATTTGAATAAAGAAAATAACATTTCAGTCTACCCAAATCCAACCAATACTTCCATCACCATTTCAACAGCTAACATTATAGCCAATACAATTGAATTAAAAGATGTTTATGGCCGAACAATAAAAACGGTTCAACCAAATTCAAGTTCAACAACAATGGACCTTCAAAACATTGAAAGCGGAATTTATTTTGTGCGTGTTGTGAATGGAAATTCGCAGCAAACTATAAAGATCGTAAAGCAGTAACGGGGGCGGAATACAACGGCTGTTCTGAGGGCATCAATTTCGTCACTTTTTTAGGTATAGTTCGTCACAAAGAACATGCTATCAGGCGCCAAGTGATTTGCTTCGGGTAATTTTGGATGGTAGATATTCAAAACCAGATTAGGAAACAAGTTTGGCCATTAAGGCAACAAGGATAAACTTTAACCCGACCGCTATGAAAAAAATGCTCCTCTTCTTTTTACTGATTCCATTTTTTGGAATTGGTCAGGACCAATCGCTGAGTTGGGTAAATACGTTTGATAACGGTGGAACTATTTCTAATGTGTTCGACATGGAGTGCGATAGTGATAACAATACTTATTTTGCCGGCCACTTTTCTGCCAGCGTAGATCTTGATCCGGGTCCGGGCACCGCTGTCTTTACAGCAAGTGCCGATGGAGACATGTTTATTGCAAAATACGACTCTACAGGAAATTATTTATGGGGATTTGCACTTGAAGTTTCTGCCAACATATCTACTGCTCAACTTGCTTTAGATCCCGATGAAAATTTAGTGGTTACAGGTTTGCTTCATGGTCCGGGTACACTTGATCTGGATCCGAGTGCTGGGGTCGCGCCTATAAACAGCACATTGAATAATCGTTTTTTAGCAAAGTATTCTCCAACCGGAAATTTAATTTGGGGCATTGGAACCGATCCCGGAGGTTCTACAAGCTGGGCGGCAAATGCCATGCATACCGACCCTAATGGAAACATCTACATAGGAGGTCAATATTCAGGTACGGTCGATTTTGATATGAATGCGAGCACTACAGCCCTTACAACAACCACATCGTATGATATTGTTATTTCTAAATACGATTCGTTAGGAAATTTTCTTTGGGTAAAAACAGTTGCAGGACCAAATAATCAAATGATGAATGATATGGCCATTGATGCGAATCAGGATCTGATATTTTCAGGGTATTTTGGAACGGGCACAACCGATTTTGATCCGGGTTCTGGTGTATTTAACCTTACCGCTACTTCCGGCAGCACCATGTATATATGCAAATTTTCTTCTATGGGGAATTTAATATGGGCTAAAATTTTTACCGGAATAGGGAACGGTACAGGAAGAGCACTGGAAGCCACTACTTCGGGCAACATATATTTAACAGGAGATTTTGCAGGAACAGTAGATTTTGACCTTGAAGCAGGAATTATGAATCTAACAGCGGGATTTGATGATGTTTTTATTGCGTCTTATACTTCTTCCGGAGATTACCGTTGGGCAAAACAAGTTGGCTCTACAATTGCATCGGATTTGGGATACCATATAACACTTGATAAGGATGAATCACCAATCATTACAGGAATGTTTAACGCCACCACCGACTTTTGTCCCGGTCCTTTTACCATCAATCATGATCCGGGTGATTTGTTTGTAATGAAACTTGATTCATCAGGAAACTACAAGTGGTCGTTCCCTTCAATGGCACATTGGGTTGCTTTTCCTCAAGTGAATGCAAATGGTCACTTAATGCTGGCAGGTACATTTATCGGCACTGTTGATTTTGATCCCTCAGTTGATTCTTTTTTAGTTACAAGCACCGGTGCTTTTTATCTTTCCGATTTGAATATTGATCCTTGTTTTCAATCTATTTTTGATTCTATTAAAAGTGTTAGCTGTACCGAAAACGGATACCTTGCCGGTCATGCTGCCATGGGAAGCCCTCCGTATAGTTATCAATGGACTACTTCTCCGTTGACCAATGATTCAATAGTTCCGAGTTTGACCGCAGGAGGTATTTTTTCCTTTATCACAAGCGATACTACAGGATGTATAGTTTCACGTTCAGTGGCGGTTGCCGGACCACTTTACCCCACAGCGTTTGATCTTAAATGCAATTTAATTGGCGGTGAATTCAGGCCGGGCTTCTTCACAACTGTTACGCTTGATGCATTTAATCATGGCTGCGATGCGGCATCAGGAACCTTGAAGTTTGTATTGGATGATTATCTGACGTACATTAATGCGAATATAACGCCTAACACTATTTCGGGAGATACACTCATTTGGAATATGCTATCTCTAACGTTCGATTCCTCTCATTTTATTGTTCGGGTAACGGTAGAAACTGATATCACTGCCCCAATGGGTGATCACGTTTATTTGAAAACCATTATTGACTCTGCTGCCGGTGATGTAGATACCTCAAACAACATTAACGATTACGACTTTCAAATTATTAATTCTTTCGACCCTAACGACAAACAGGTATATCCGCAAGGACTTTGTGATGAGCATTACACGTTGCCTAATCAACGTATGACCTACACCGTTAGATTTCAAAATACCGGGAATGCCTCTGCCATCAACGTGTATCTTCTCGATCAGATCGATCCATCACTTAACCTTACTTCGATCAATGTGATCAGCGCAAGTCACCCTATGATAACGGAAATACTTTCCTATAACAGGGTGAAATTCGAATTTGACAATATTTATCTTCCCGATAGCACCAGTGATGAAGCAGGGAGTCATGGGTATGTGGTATATGAAATTGACCAACAGCCGTCATTAGCAGATGGCATCGTAATTGAAAATACAGCTGAGATTTATTTTGATTTTAATCCTGCGATTGTTACCAACACGGTTTACAACACAGTTATTGGCATCATTCCGTCTTGTACTTTGGGCAGCAATGAAATAACAGAAAATCTACTAGATCAGGTCAAGGTTTATCCAAACCCTGCTAATTCGTCAATAACTATTTCAACCGAAAAAACCATTGCGCAAAAAATAAGTTTGCTTGATGTTTATGGAAGAACAATAAAAACCGTTCAGCCAAATTCGCTGCAAACAATTTTCGATCTGCAAAGCATTGAGAACGGCATTTATTTTGTGCGTGTTGTAAATGGAAATTTGAAGCAAACAGTAAAAATAATAAAACAGTAAGACATATATAAATTCGGGGCAACCTAAGTTTTTTCGTACGTCTTTTGACCACAATGAGTCTTAATGCGCAGGACTTTAATGGCTCGCACGGTCTTTAATAGAGTAAAACATGAAATACGCAGCTACCTTAATAACCAATTACATTCTTATTATGAGAAAATTAATTTTAATATTGACCCTTAACATCTTCGTGCTCGGAAACGGGATGGCTCAGTTTTTTGATTTTGCAAAGCAAAACGGATACAACCAAATGGTTACTCCCGATGACGTATTGACCGATAGTGCCGGAAATACCTATACGTTTGGAACATATAGTTCAAAGACCGATTTTGATCCGGGTCCCGCTGTCTACAACCTTGATTTTTATGCACTGTCTTTTAACCATGTTTTTATGCAAAAACTGGATGCAAACGGAAATTTTGTATGGGCAAAATCGCTGGAAAATCTTGCCACAGGGCAAATTTATATAAACGGTGCATTGGATAAAGATGCAAACATTATAATAACCGGATCTTTTCAATATTCGGTTGACTTTGATCCGGGTCCCGGCTCATACGTATTGACTGCCGCAGGAACTCAACTGGATATTTTTATTGCTAAGTATACAGCCAACGGAGATCTTCTATGGGCAAAAGCCATTGGTGACGGTAAACAGCAATGGGGAAGTTCGGTAACAGCCGATGAAAATGGAAATGTTTATAGTACAGGAATGTTTGAAGACGATGATTTTACGATAGCCGGGATAGATTTTGATCCAGGTCCGGCAACGCATCTTATAACGGTCACAGGAGCACCAACAGTTCACAGTGATGGTTATATTCTTAAACTAGATGCGAACGGAAATTTTATTTGGGTTAACAAAATAGGAGGAATTAAAGGTGAGTTGGGCGAACAAATAAAATATGATGGAGCGGGAAATATAATTCTTGTAGGCGTATTTATTGGATCATTGGATTTTGATTACACTGGCGGTACCGATGTTTTAGGTGTGCCGGGGGCAACAACTCAAGAAATATTTATTATGAAAACTGATACGGCCGGAAATTATAGCTGGACCGGTGTAACACAAGGATCATGCTATATACATTTTTCTGGGTTTGATCTGGACCTTGCAGGAAGTATTTATATGAGTGGTTATACGAATGGATGCTCACATGATCTTGATCCGGGACCCGGTATTTATCAACCAACCTTTAAAGGAAACGATGACGCATTTATTTATAAATTAAATTCAGCAGGAACATTCCAGTGGGGAAAATCATTCACAACGATTACTACCGAACGCATGGGCCCAATTGATGTGGAAGACAATGGTGATTTTTTAGTTGCCGGTTGGGGTGTTGATAGTTTAGATCTTGATGCGGGACCAGGAACTTTATATATACCGGCAAGTGTTGGCGGATATAATACATTTTTACAAAAATATGATTCAGTAGCAAATTTGAAATGGACCATTCGTAATGTACCCGAGAATGTAAATGCCATTGCACGTTATCAAAACGATGATATTTATATACTTGGCGGGTTTCAGTTGTTAGGTGATTTTGATCCGGGACCCGGTGTTTTTACGATGGATCCGGGAACTGTAGGAGCTGGAATATATTCATCATACCTGCTAAAACTCTCGGAAGACTCGTGTAACATGGTCACTATTTTATTTGACAGCACACAAAATGTTGAGTGTTCAAGTTTAGGTTACGCGGCTTCACATACGGTTTTTGGAATTGCACCTTATGCGTACGCTTGGGACGTTTCTCCTATAGTAACCGCACCAATATTATATACCGACAGCAGTGGAATATTTACAGTACATGTGACCGATGCGGCAGGTTGTACCGATGAACGCACGGTTTTAATTAGCGGTGCAAAATTTATGTCGGGTTATGATCTGGCAACGATTTTTGTAAACACATCACCTCAATCTGGAGGCACGGCACATCTAACGCTTAGCGGAATTAATTATGGTTGCGATACGGTCTCAGGAAGCATGTACATTGTTTTAGATACAAGCGTAAATTATTTAAGTTCAACGCCAACAGCATCATCAATTTCGGGTGATACATTGATATGGGATTTTCCGGCAATGGATTACAGCAGCGGAACTTTTAATGTTAATATTGATGTTTTTATTAATTCATTGGCGGGCGATTCACTTTGGTTTAAAACTGGTATCGATCCTACAGCGTCCGACATGGACACATCAAATAACGAGGATGAAATAAGCCTGACCGTGGTTGGTTCGTATGATCCCAACATTAAGTCGGTGCTGCCTGCGGGTGTTTGTGACCAACATTATGTAAATCCGAATCAACGTATGACCTATACCGTTATGTTTCAAAATACAGGAAACGCGCCTGCGCTCAATATTTATATTATAGATCCGATTTCTTCGGGACTTAATATAACTACGTTGAGCGTAATTGATCAAAGTGACGTAGTTATGACCGAAATCCTCCCCGGAAACGTATTGAAATTCAAGTTTGATAATATTAATTTGCCCGACAGTACGAGTGACGAACCCGGAAGTCATGGATATGTAGTTTACCAAATTGATCAAATGCCGGGTTTACCCGATGGAACAATGATTGAAAATACCGCGGCTATTTATTTTGATTTAAATCCTGCAGTAGTTACCAACACCGTTTCAAACACGATAGCCAATGTAATTCCTTCGTGTAGTTCAGGATTGGGAACAAATACAATGGCTGCAAAAAGCAATAATGTATTGGTATATCCAAATCCTGCTAATTCGTCAATCACTATTTCAACCGAAAAAACAATTGCGCAAAGAATAAGTTTGCTTGATGTTTACGGCAGAACAATTAAAACCGTTCAACCGAACTCAAGCTCAACAACAATGGATCTGCAAAACCTTGAAAACGGAATTTATTTTGTGGGTATAGTAAATGAAAATTGGCAACAGACGGTTAAGATCGTGAAGCAATAGTCGGGAAACATTTTATTTACGTTTTAAACGCGTGAGGGATGGAGGCGATACCCCGCATCATGAAGCGATAGAGTATTTGGAAATTAGTTTCAACCTGGATTTATTTGACATCTGCTTCAGGGGAGGAGTAAAGCCGATAGCCCGACCGAGCCGGTGTAATTTTATTTCAAGCAGAAAATTTTGCGAGGGCACGCCCAAATCTAATTTACCCGATCTGTTTAAATCAGTTACATCTGCGTAATCCTTGCTTTCGCGTAGCTTCAGCGAAGCAAAGCGTGTGCCATTTAAAAGACAAGACACAAAAAAACCCCGCCTTGTGAGCGGGGTTAAAACATATATATTTTTATATAAGTCTAGCGGTTGTTAAAACGTGGTTTGTCGGTTTTAGGGCGAGCCTCGTTTACGATAATTTGGCGGCCGTTTACTTCTTTACCGTTTAGTTCGTTAATTGCAGCTGTTGCAGCCGAATCGTCAGGCATTTCAACAAAACCAAAGCCTTTGCTGCGGTTTGTTACTTTGTCTTTAACTACGTTTAAAGATGTTACTTCTCCAAAATTCGCGAAAAGTTGCGTCAATTCAGCTTCTGAGATGCTGTAAGGAATGTTTCCAATGTAAAGGTTCATAAAAGTAAATTTGTTATTGTTCTAGCCAAATGTAATTATTTTTTGATAAAAATCACCGTCCGCCCAAAATAATTTGAGCCCGGTTCCAAGAAATCGGGACCCAAAACACCCTTTTTTGCCCCTTTTTTAAAAACAAACTTTCAAATATTATTGAAAGTTCAGGAAACATGTTTATGTTTGTTGTATGAATTTAAAAGAAGCACGCGAAAATTTTGTACACGCCTGGGGAACTTTAGGCGCTAGTTGGGGCATTAACAAGGCAATGGCGCAAATACACGGATTGTTACTGGTCTCGGCCCGATCAATGACTACCGAAGAGATCATGGAGGAACTTAGCATGAGTCGCGGAAATGCCAATATGAATGTACGTACACTAATTGACTGGAGCTTGGTATACCGCGAGCACAAAGCAGGGGACCGAAAGGAATATTTTTTTGCCGAAAAAGATATTTGGGAAGTGGCCCGAAGGGTTGCCCGCGAACGCAGAAAACGTGAATTAGAGCCCATGATGCGCATGTTGATGCAGTTGAAAGAAGTAAAAAGCGATAAATCAAAAGAAGCAGAGGAGTTCAAACGCGTAACAGCCGACATTGCCCGCTTTTCGCAAAAAGCCGATGGTATGCTTGACAAGTTTGTACGCTCGGACGAACATTGGTTTTATGGAACGCTTGTGAAATTGATGAAATAATTAAAAGTTAGTAGTAATCAGTTAATAGTGGGCAATAGGCACGAGAGAGAAATAATGAAACTATAAAAACATATTTATATGGATAATTCAATATTTACCACAGAAAAAAAGAAAAAAATTGTTTGGAAAGATCTGGTGGCTTTAAGCCGAACCGAAATTATCCATAACCTTTTAATTAGTTTGCCCTGGTTATTACTCTCGTTTATTTTTGCCACCCTTGAACATTGGCCAGTGGCAATATTTTGTTCATTCGTTTTTTTCCTTACCGGTTTGCGTCAGGCGCACGATGCATTTCACCAAAGTATGGGCATTACAAAAACGGGACATCATATAGTAATGTTTGTATTAAGTATTGTTATGATATGCTCCATGCACGCGGTAAAACACAATCACCTGCAACACCACAAACATTGTTTGGACGATGAGGACATGGAAGGCGCAAGTGCGCGTATGCCCTGGTGGAAAGCTATTTTGTACGGACCCGTTTTTATTTTCTTACATCATTATCACGCCTTGAAAAAAGGAAATGCTGTAACACGTAAATGGGTTATAGCTGAAATTTTGACCATCGTGTTTTTTGGAACAATTATGTTGTTGTGGGGGAGTAAGATCATGATCTATCATTTAATTGTAATGATAATTGGCGAATTTTTTACAGCATTTTTTGCCGTATGGACAGTGCACCACGATTGCGAACCCGAAAAAATTTTTTCCAGGACTTTGCGTGGACGATTTTTACCAAGTATGTTTTACAATATGTTTTACCATACCGAGCACCATATTTTTCCGAAAGTACCCACGACACATTTACCGGAACTCGCCAAACGTATTGATGAGGTTTTTCCCGAAGTAAAAAGCAAGCAAGTATTTAATAAATAATGATTTTTAATTAAACAACTATAATTATGACAACAATGGACCTGCCCAATGAAAATTGGCAAAAGAAAAAGAGCTTATTGACCGTTGACCTGTACGCGCAAATTTTAATTATTCTGCTTTCGATAGTCATATTTTTTGGCGATCCTTTGGCAGGATTTGGAGGAATTTATTTCGTGCTGGGCGGATATCAATTAATAAGTTCGCTGATCCACTTAGCGTTTAAACCAATTTCGGGCATGCGCAAAGCGTATTATCCGCAATTGATCATACATCTTATGCTGTTAGGCATCGGTATTGCCGGTGAGGCAATTGAACTACTTTATATTGAATTGTTCCTTACTGCAATAACGGCCTTGTATTATATAGCAGTAACGATCGTGGAGTTTGTTGGATTGAAAAAATAAATTAGTACCTATGGAAACGTCAAAAAATAAAATCATAATCGCAGCCGGTACCGGATTCATTGGTCAGGCCATGATCGACCATTTTAAAGAACACGAAATTGTTGTGTTAACCCGAAACGTTAAACCAAATTCGCAAAACGTAAAGTATGTTTATTGGAACGCAAGATCAGCGGGTGAGTGGTTTGCTGAATTAGAAGGCGCAAAAGCCGTAATAAATTTAACCGGCAAAAGTGTTAATTGTCGTTACAATGAAAAAAACAAAGCGGCAATTTTATCCTCGCGTGTTGACAGCACTAAAGTAATTGGCGAAGCCATAAACGCGTGTAAGAATCCGCCCGAAATTTGGATGAATGCCGGTTCGGCCACCATTTATCCGGAATCGTTTGACAAACAAAATTCGGAAGATGTTACCGAATTTGATAATGATTTTTCGGTGCAGGTTTGCAAGGCATGGGAAAAAACATTCAATGAAATTAGCACACCCAAAACGAGAAAATTATTTTTGCGAATCACTATTGTGTTGGGAAAAAACGGAGGTGTGTTTAAAACGTTGAGGTCATTGACCAAAATTGGTTTGGGTGGAAAACAAAGTGACGGAAAGCAATTTGTAAGCTGGATTCACGCAAAAGACTTGTGCAGAGCAGTTGAGTTTTTGATTGAAAATAAAAGTATGTCAGGACCCATTAATTTTGCGGCCCAAAATCCTATGCGCAACAAGGAGTTTATGCAAACCTTGCGCAAGCAATTAAAAATTCCGTTTGGTTTACCGCAACCCGGTTGGATATTAAGTATAGGTACATGGATAATGCGAACTGAGAAGGAATTGGTTTTAAAAAGCAGGAATGTAATTCCCAAACGATTGTTGGAAAACGGATTTAAGTTTCATTTCAGTACCGTGGAAGAAGCGATGAAAGATTTGTGTAGTTAGTAATTGCAAATAAAACACCGCGCCTCTGCGTCTCCGTGAGAAAACAGCACCTTGTTTGTTGAAAACCCTTGTTCAAAAATTACCATCATTGCTAATTTACATGTACAAAAACTTCCCACCTTCGTGTTGTGCCGAATTTTCTCACATGTCCGCTCATTGAGCTAACCCCAACGGTAGCTGTCTCATGGCTCAATATTATCATTTGGGTTGCTTTGTATTTAATTGCGCGTTACGCCAAACGTTCATGGAAAAAATACATTCGCAAAAAAAACATCCATGATCAACAAATAACCCTGGCCGGAAAAGAGATCACCTTTATTTCGTTGGGACGCCAAATGTTGAATATTCTTTTAGTTGTTGCCGCTTTGCAAAGTTTATCCATGACCAATAACGGAGCCGGGCTTAGAGAACTTTTAGACATTAAACTTTTGGAATCCGGAAAATTAAGTATTTCAGTATTTAATATTTCGTTATTCATTATTTTATTGGTTTCGGCAAAGCTACTCACAACCTTAACCCGTTTATTTGTTCAGCGCACGGTTGCCGATAAAAAATGGATCGATAAAGGAAAAGAATATACAATTATTACTCTCGCAAAGTATTTTATTTACACCGTGTGTATCGTTATCGGCTTAAGAAGCTTTGGTTTCGACTTCACATTTATTGTAGCATCATCGGCCGCGCTTTTAGTAGGAATTGGTTTGGGCGTGCAAAAAATATTTGCCGATATTATTTCGGGATTCATTATTTTATTTGAAGGAACGTTTAAAGTGGGCGATATTATTCAACTTCCCGAAGGGCAGGCACGCATTATTCAAATAAACATTCGTACATCAAAAGCGCGCACCAATAGCGGAAGCGTTTTGGTAATACCCAATTCGAAATTAACTACCGAGAATATTAACCATTGGTCGTTTAACAATAAGTCGGTGCGTTATTCAATTAGTGTTTATACCGAGCCCGGAACCGACTTAGTAGTTGTGAAACAATTGTTGTATGATTGTGCCTTGAATCATCCAATGACAGACAAGAAAAAGAGTATTCAAATTTCACTGGAAGAATTTACCGAAACCAACTCGCAGTTAAAACTGTTTTTTTGGACCGACAAGATCTGGGAAGTAGATGTTGTTAAAAGCGATCTGCGTTTCTCCATTGAGGAAGCCTTTCGTAATCACGGCATTCAAACAGGAACTCCAACAGTTAAATACCTTGACAAAGAAAAAAATAACGGGTAAGATATTTTCTTATATTTGAGCCAAATCGTATTAAAAATGAAGAGACTAATTATACCCTTTTGTATTGTATTTGCGTCTTGTGGCGGAGGCAGCCAGTCGGCCGAAGACATTGCACAGGAATGGTGTGGTCTGAATAAAAAGGAACATGAAGCAAAAGACGAGGCTGAAAGAAAGACTGCGCATGATGCCAGGATGAAATTTGAAGAAGAGGTTGAAGATAAGTACAAGAATGATGAAGAATTTATGCAAAAGGTGGAGTTGGAAATGGAAAAATGCGAAGGCGAATCTGAAGGAGTAAAAGATTACGATGGCGATTAATGTGTAACCCCAAAATAAACCGAGATATGAAAAAAGTTATTTTATCAATGTTCGCTGTTGTTGCCCTTGCATCTTGCGGTGGTGGAGATCCTGCAGGTGAAGCGAAAGCAACATGTGACTGTATGATCAAAGCAAACAAATTATCGAAAGATGGAGATGCTACTGCCACGGCCGAAATGCAAAAATGCAGCACGATGCAATTAGAAGCATGGAACAAGTACAAAGAAAATGCTGACGATTCAAAAGCGTTTAACGATGCATTATCTGAGTGTAGCAAAGAAGTAATGGAAGAATCAATGAAATAAACTTAAACGTTTTGAAATAAGTAAATCCTTCCGTCACCCTGAGTTTATCGAAGGAGGCGGAGGGATTTTTATTTTCATGCGTTCGGTGTAAATAAACCAAATCCACGCAAGACCATCACCAAACCAAACACCATTAAAATACCCCCAATAACACGGTTAACTGTGGTCAATCGTTTATCGGTCATGAAATTTTTGAGCTGACCTGCACCCACGATCTTTAAAATATCCAAACTAAAGAAAGAAACCAGAATACTTATGAAAAATACAAGCATTTCATTGGATGAAAAACCAAACTGATCGCCAAATAAAAACAATCCCAACCAATAAAAAATAACCGAAGGGTTGAACATATTCAATAAAAACCCCTTCATAAAGAATCCTAAATAATCTTTGGTTCCATATTTTGTGGAATCGTCTTTCAAGGGATCGCTTTTCTGTATCTTAAGCGCACTATACAAACCAAAAGCGATAAAAATAAGACCACCACCAACACTCAATATATGTTCGTGCTTTTTAAGGCTCACTAAAAAAGAACTGAAATTATAGGCCAGTAAAATGTAAAGAATATCGCTGAGCAAAACACCCAGATCCAAAGCTAAAGCGGGCTTAATTCCACGTTTTAAACTGGTCTCGATCAAAACAAAAAATATAGGACCAACCAGAAAACTTAAAAGTAATCCAAATGAAAAGCCTTTTATAATTGCATCGCTCATTTTACCTGTTGCCTAATGCCTAAAGGTAAAATTTTTTATAAAATAACCACATCTTCCAATCAATTTAGTGAAGTATTGACGTACACACGCAGATTTAATCTAAATTAGCACCCTGATCATACTTAGTAAAATGTTAATTACAGCACATCGTACACATACCAATGGCCAATTGCGCATTGAACATGTTTCTCAAACAGTTACCCTTTGCGGATGGGTTCAACGGAGCCGCGATTTAGGGGGTATGACCTTTGTAGACCTGAGAGATAGATATGGAATAACACAACTTGTTTTCAATATGGATACCAATGCCTCTTTGTGTGAAAAAGCACGCAAACTGGGGCGTGAATTCGTGATAAAAGTGTCCGGAAAAGTAATTGAACGATCAAGCAAGAACAACCAAATGCCAACGGGCGATATTGAAATTGAGGTAAATACGCTTGAAATTATGAATGCGTCCTTAACACCGCCTTTTACCATCGAGGACAATACTGATGGGGGAGATGACCTGCGTATGAAGTACCGTTATTTGGATTTAAGGAGAACACCTGTTCGCAAAAGTCTTGAATTACGCAATCAACTTTCACTGGCTACACGCAATTATTTAAGCAAACAAAATTTCATTGAGGTTGAAACCCCATATTTAATAAAATCAACACCCGAAGGAGCACGCGATTTTGTTGTGCCTTCGCGAATGAATCCGGGTCAGTTTTACGCTTTACCGCAATCACCGCAAACATTCAAGCAATTGTTAATGGTGAGTGGTTATGACCGATATTATCAAATTGTAAAATGTTTCAGAGACGAGGATCTGCGTGCCGATCGTCAACCTGAATTCACGCAAATAGATTGTGAAATGGCTTTTGTTTCACAGGAAGATATATTGAATGTGTTTGAAGGATTGGTTAGAAATTTATTTACAGAGATAAAAGGTTTTGATCCCGGAGTAATGGCACGCATGACCTATGCCGATGCAATGAAGTATTACGGATGTGACAAGCCCGATACGCGTTTTGAAATGAAATTTGTTGAATTGAACGACACTGTTAAGAATAAAGGTTTCAAAGTATTTGATGATGCTGAATTGGTTGTTGGTATTTGTGCAAAGGGCGCTGCTGCGTATACACGTAAACAGTTAGATGAATTGACCGATTTCGTAAAACGTCCGCAAATTGGCGCAACGGGAATAGTGTACGCGCGTTTTAATGACGATGGTACCGTAAAATCATCGGTCGATAAATTTTACAACGAGGAAGAATTAAATAAATGGGTCGCTGTATTCGGAGCTGAGAAGGGTGATTTGATCCTTATTCTTGCAGGCGAAGCAAATAAAACACGCAAAGCGTTAAATGAATTGCGTTTGGAAATGGGAACCCGCTTGGGTTTGCGCGATAAAAATAAATATTCATGTTTATGGGTAATTGATTTTCCATTACTGGAAAAAGGTGAGGAAAGCGGACTCCCGGGCATGGAAGGAAGATGGCACGCAAAGCATCATCCATTTACATCGCCAAAATTGGAGGATATTGATAAATTAGAAAAAGATCCGGGCTCGGTACGTGCTAACGCGTATGATATGGTAATAAACGGTGTTGAATTGGGAGGCGGTTCCATTCGTATTCACGATAAGAATTTGCAAGCAGCCATGTTCCGCGTACTTGGTTTTACCAATGAAGAAGCGCAGGCTCAATTCGGATTTTTAATGAATGCTTTTGAATTCGGTGCTCCGCCACACGGTGGAATTGCTTTCGGGTTCGATCGTTTGTGTTCATTGCTCGGAGGCAGCGAAAGCATTCGCGATTTTATTGCCTTCCCGAAAAATAATAGCGGTCGCGATATGATGATAGATGCGCCAAGCGAAATTAATCAACTACAATTAACCGAATTAAATATTTCAGTAAACGAACCAATAAAAAAATAAAACGATGGATTCAAGTTTTTACAATGCTTTAAAACACATGCACTCAGGTTGGAGATGGGTTGTATTAATTCTTTTAATTTGGGCGATTTACAACGCATTCAATAAAAAGAAAAACAATATTGATTATACGCAGAGCGATCGTAAATTAAACATGTTTGCCATGATTGCTTGTCACATTCAATTACTGGGTGGTTTAATTATGTATTTCATGAACGAAGGCATTATCGCTGCCTGGGGAAATCTTGGCGCTGTAATGAAAATTTCGGCAGCTCGTCACATGGTAATAGAGCATTTATTCGGAATGTTAATTGCATTGACATTAATTACCATAGGCCATTCAAAATCAAAAAAATTAACCGAATCAAAAGCCAAACATCATAAAATATTTGTGATGTATTTAATTGGGCTTATCATAATATTGGCAACTATTCCTTGGCCGTTCCGCGGTTGGGGAAATGGATGGTTCTAATGAAAAGTTTTATGAAGAAAAAAAGTATTTCGCTTCTGTTTGTGGTTTGTGGTTTATTGTTAGCTACCTCTTGCGGAAGCAGCAAAACCGAAGGAACAGCTGACGAAGCCATTGATGAAACTTCGGGCGAAAATGCCGAACCTATTGATCCCGTTGAAGCTGGTAAAGCCGTTTATCTTACCAATTGTAAATTATGCCATGGCGAGGATGGAAGTCTTGGAGCAAGCGGTTCAGCAAATCTTCGTAAATCGGTTTTGAAAACGCAGGATCTCAATAACATTATCACTTACGGAAAAGGGAACATGGCCGGATATAAAGGATTGATCGAACCAACCGACATTGAAAATGTTGTGGCTTATATTGAAACACTTCGCCCAAGTAAATGATCGAAAAAAAATCGGTAGTACAAGGTATTCAAAACGTTGTTTTGGTTGGTGTAATTAATTCCAAACAAAACGAGCATAAGGTAAAGGAATATCTGGATGAATTAGAATTTCTTGCATCTACTGCAGGATTCATCACCAAAAAGCGTTTCACACAAAAACTCGAAATTCAGGTTGCGGCTACGCATGTAGGAACAGGAAAGCTCAATGAAATTAAGGAATTTATCAAGGAAAATGAAATTTCGGTTTTGGTCTTTGACGATGAGCTTTCACCAAGTCAGCAACGCAACATCGAAAAAATTGTTGAAATTCCTGTATTGGACAGAACCAGTTTAATTCTGGAGATTTTTGCCAAGCGCGCACGTACATCACATGCAAAAACGCAGGTTGAATTAGCCAAGTACCAATACATGTTGCCGCGCTTAACACGTATGTGGACGCACTTGGAGCGTCAGCGAGGCGGAACAGGTACACGAAGCGGTAGCGGTGAGTTGCAGATTGAAAGCGACAGACGTGTTGTATTGGAAAAAATTGCCAAGTTAAAGGAAGACCTAAAGCAGATCGATAAACAAATGTCGCAACAACGCAATAATCGCGGTCAGTTAGTGCGTGTGTCCTTAGTAGGTTATACCAATGTGGGGAAATCGACTATCATGAACGCATTGAGTAAGAGCGAGGTTTTTGCTGAAAATAAATTATTTGCAACGCTCGATACAACGGTGCGAAAAGTG
Source organism: Flavobacteriales bacterium (assembly GCA_043752145.1). Taxonomy (GTDB): domain Bacteria; phylum Bacteroidota; class Bacteroidia; order Flavobacteriales_D; family UBA2798; genus DASPJQ01. The sequence goes on along the minus strand of JAYUZA010000008.1, from coordinate 621 downwards.
GTATTTGAAAATCTGCCTTTTTTGTTGTGCGATACGGTAGGATTCATTCGTAAACTTCCAACGCAATTAATCGAATCGTTTAAGTCTACTTTGGATGAGGTACGTGAGGCAGATTTATTAATTCACGTAGTGGATATTTCGCATCCCAATTTTGAGGATCATATTAAAGTGGTGAACGAAACCTTGAAGGAAATTGGTGCGGGAGATAAAGAGACCATTATGATCTTTAACAAGATCGATGCATATTCATTCATTGAAAAAGCCGAAGATGATCTGACACCAATTACCAAGGAAAATTTTAGTCTGGAAGATCTCAAAAAAACCTGGATGGCCGATCAAAACAATTCAAAATGCATTTTTATATCAGCTACCAATAAAACCAATTTTGCCGAGCTACGCTCTATTATTTACGAAGATGTAAAACGTATTTTTAAGGTGCGGTATCCGTATAATAATTTTTTGTACTAGTGGAGCGTTCTTCGTTTACCAACAAAGCTTGTTATCGTTGTTTGTTCTTGGTGGGTTCAAAAAGAGCGCTACAGCTTAGGCGATCGCCACGCTTCTTTGAGTATTGGGTTTAATTTTAATTTTCCTTAGTCGCTCGCGATTTCGAACCAGGCG
>JAYUZA010000007.1:0-3230 GCA_043752145.1 Flavobacteriales bacterium | reverse complement strand
TACGAATTTGTGGCCTGCTAAATTAATATACATGAAAAAAACTTATTTAGATCTTATCCCGACTGACAACTAATAACCGACAGCCGATAACTAACCATTATTTCCAATTAAGCATTGCATCCATTGTACCGGTAGCAACGCTATGGTAATTGGGACGAGCTTTCTTATAAATATCCATGGCCATTTTCTTACCTTCCTCCGATTTCATCATTTCGGCATAAAGCGGTCGTAAAAACTTTCTTCGGCCAACAGTTACAAGAAATTCTTCGAGTTTCGCATACGAATCAGCGTATTTATTAGCTATAGCGACCTTAAACCACTCGGCTAAAATTTCGCAATTGCCCGATGATGTTAGTACAAACGCTTTGTCCAGTTCCTGCATTTTGGCGATCTCCATTGATTTTGGCAGATGTCGAATGAAGTGAATGCGTTCGTGGGTCGACCAGCTTCCGTAAGGTATATTTTCGATAGAACCTGATTTAGTCCATTCCTCAATGCTTTTCTCAACTTTCTGGAATTTATCAGAATACACTTTTGAAATATTTGAAGGGATACCTTTTTCGTAGATCCATTCGTTTACATTGATGTCAAGATTGTATTTTGTAATGAATTCTTTATTTAAATAAAGAACGAACGCTTCGGTTGTCATGGTTTGAAATGCATGCTTGGCAAAGTAATTTTTCAAGAAAGCATCAAACTTTTCGCGACCACCTTTTTCCTCCAATAAACGTAAAAAGAATGCACCTTTCTCGTATGCAATTTGCGTCATTCCATCATCCGGATTACGGTTGCAAAGGTCCAGTTTAAGTTTTGTATCATTAACAGGTAAACCTTCGGCTTCCTCAAATAATTCCTGGTAGCCTAATAATGCCAACATTTCGGTGTATTCACGACCATATAATTCTTCCATGATCCTACGCTCAAAATACACGGTAAATCCTTCGTTTAACCAGAAATCGTTCCATGTTGCATTTGTAACTAAATTACCGCTCCACGAATGCGCCATTTCATGCGCAATAAGCGATGTAAGCGATTTATCGCCTGCAAGTATGGTTGGTGTAGCAAAAGTCAACCGTGGATTTTCCATTCCACCAAAAGGGAATGAAGGCGGTAAAACGATCACATCGTATTTTTGCCATTTGTATGTTCCGTATAATTTTTCGGCTGCTATCAACATTTTTTCAATATCAACAAACTCTTTAGCTGCTTTTTCAATTGTTACGGGTTCGGTATAAATACCGGTGCGTTTGCCAATGGCGCGGTATTCAAGATCACCTACTGCCAAAGCAATTAAATACGTTGGAATAGGCTGTTTCATACTGAATGTATACACACCTGTTTCGTTCTTCTTTACAGGATTTGTTGCGCTCATTACAGGCATTAATTCTTTAGGAACTTTTACTTTGGCCGAATACGTGATTCTTTTTCCCGGAGTATCCTGACAAGGGATCCATGTACGGGTTAAAATTGCTTCGCCTTGTGTAAATAAATATGGATGTTTTTTACCGGCCGTTTGTTGTGGATTTAACCATTGCAAAGCTTCCGACTTATCTGTCGTATTGTAGTAAATAGAAACTCTTTTGGTTTTTTTGGTAATAGGAACTTCTAATGAAGTGCCCAATAATTCATCGGCCTTTCCAAAAGTAAAATTCGCTTCGTGTTTATTATCAACCAATACTTTTTTAATGGTTAATCCTTTAGTATCAAATATAATTTTATCGACTCCGCCAGGATTCTTGATATCCCAATTGGCAACACCTTCAATAATTTGCTTATCAAAATTAACTGTGATGTCTAAAAATAAAGCCGAACCATAAGCTTGTGTCGAATTTGAATAACTATGCGTGTCGGTTACACCGTTTTCATTGCAACCTGCAAAATGAACCGGATTATTGTGCCTGCAGGCATTACCGTTAAACAAACTAACCGCGGCAAAAACAAGGATTAAAAAACATTTTTTCATATGAATTTTTTGTATATAAAATGTGAAGTTATGGTCTTACTAGTATTATAAAAATATGAAATCGAACTGAGTTTCGGGTAAGATTTAGATAATCAACGGTATTTTAACGATAAAGGGTGTTGACGCAAAGAGCTAGATTTCATTGGATGGCAAAACTAAAAATAATTGTTAATAACCAAACTCAATTGTTCATATAGCCTCTAAAAGGGTGTTTTTGTTTAAATTACTGATAATCATTTTTTTAGAACTGGCGTTTACCCTTTTTCCATTTGTAATGTCCGATAACTTAACATAAAAAAGGTCATAGTACTTTGTGTACTATGACCTCTGCTGATAGCGCAATGTCAAATTACTATTTCGATGAATTTTCTTATACCATTGTTGGCTTATGGATCTACAAAGAAAATTTAATTCGTTTTAATAATTTTTCCGCTCGCTATAATTCCTACGTTCACTTCAATATTTACAATATAATTTCCGTTAACCAGATCGGTAATGTCAACCGGACTTCCGCTTTTTTGCTGCGTAAATGATTTTAAAAGTTGTCCGCTCAGGTTAAATATTTTCACATCAAATACTTCAACATTGCTCAAATCAAGATTTAATATTCCGGTAGTTGGATTTGGAAATAATTTAAGTTTTGTTTCTTCCCAGTCCGTACCGGCACAGGCGGACAGTTTTTTATCCATTTCTTCGAGTCTAAACTCTTCGACAGGCATTTTTACCGTTGTACACACCGACTCATGATCAGGTAAGCCGCTTATTGTGCGCTTGCTTAACTTGGTATAGCTAACTTCGTTTCCCGACATGTTAACAATATAAGTATCGGCATTTGGTTCGGCAAAAACTTCATTGGTATTATCGCCACCCTGAAAATTGATCACCGTGTTTTTTGAAGGTTGATACACGTACGAATACGTAATGGTATTCTTATCCATTGTTTTCGCCACCATTTTTTTTGGATTTTTAAGCGAATGCAAACAATCAATGTTCTTCATTCCAACTTTATTCAAGGAGAACTGGTACGCGACCGAATTGCTGAAAAGTCCGTTTTCGGTCCAGGGATATGCATATCTTGAAAATTGGTGGAAATTCATTTTCTTTTCCGCTTCGTTGCGAAACGGTTTTATCATGCGGTATTTTTTTCGTTCGGTCAACTGCGAATAACTTGTATGAATATTGTGTTTTTGTACCGGAACAGCATTAGCAATATACTTATCGGCCTTTACTATTGTGCGTTTAACTGACCTTTGAACCCTTGTTGTTA
>JAYUZA010000006.1:0-3230 GCA_043752145.1 Flavobacteriales bacterium | reverse complement strand
TCGAGGCGAGCTTTCGGTACTAAAACCATTATTCTTATCACTAAAATTCCATTCAAATTCTTCGGCATCTGTCAAATTACTAAAGTCTACCGTGAGTGGTGCGTTACCTGACCAAACACTTGGTTTAATTCCGGCTATTACATCATCCTGTTCCAGTTTTTGAACCTTCACTTCATTGTTATTTACGTTTGTGTTACTCTTCTCATCGGCAACAATAGTTTCCTCATCATTCGACTCTAATTGTTGTACCAGTTTATTGATAAGGTCCTGACTGTACTTATTTTTATCTTTCGACAACCATTGACCAACAATTGAGTGATCTTTGTGCTGATCGTTTTGCGAATATTCAACCAATACTTTTTGAGTTTCATTGCCTTTCTTCACTTCAACTATAGATACAATTTTACCATTTTTATTTACACTGCTTATTTCGGTCAATTCAACATTGGCGGGAATTACAGCCGGTGTATTTAAAGATGTTTCTTCGGTTGTTTGTTTGTTGCTTGTTGTTTCTTGTTCGGTTGTTTTACTGTCGTCTTTAAATGCAAAATAACCTACGCCTAATCCTGTTCCAACGGCAACGGTAATGATGGCTGCTATTTTAGCAAAACCCAAACCTGTTTTAGCAGCAGTTGCAGCGGCCCCGGCAGTATTTCCCACAAGATTCATTTTGGCTTGTATGGCTTCCCATCCACCGGCAGGCGGTGTAGCCTCCATGTTTTGGAGATTCGACTTGAATAATTCTTCTATATTAATATTGTTTTTCAAAATTCTTTTATATCATTTTTTGTTTTTGCATAACTTTCATGAGGTATGCTTTTGCTCTTAAAAACTGTGTTTTGGAAGTGCTTTCCGAAACACCCAATTCCTCTGCAATTTCTTTATGGCTGTAACCTTCAATTACAAACATGTTAAACACTACTTTATATCCTGCGGGTATTGAATTCAATATCTTCAACAATTCCTCGGCATTTAAATCGCCCTCTACACTTTGTCCCGAGTCCAGCGAATACCCAACCTGATCAATATCAGCCAACAAATTATTTTCTTTGTTTTTCCTTATATTGTCTAGCGAGGTATTGACAAAAATCCGTCTCAACCATCCTTCAAAAGAACCCTGGCTTTGAAAAGAGTTAATTTTTTCAAAAACCTTTACAAATCCATCCTGCAACACGTCTTCAGCCTCATCGCGATTGTTCGTGTACCTCATGCAAACGCCCATCATTTTACGACTGTATTTCTCATACAATTGTCTTTGAGACAGGGGATTGCGCGCCTTACAACCATCGATTAACTGCTCTTCTGTCATTTAGCTCACTTTATTAATGACCTAATTTAAGGATAAAAAGTTGCACGTGGTACGGATTTTTTTAGGAAATTGCCTGAAATATCAAGGGGTTGAGAGCTTTATTAATAGGGATTATACTGGTTGGATTACTATCTCAACACAAATGTTCAAGGGGGCCAAGGCCTCATGATGCCGATTGGAATTATAATGATCCTAATGCCTCTTCAGCTGTGCCGTTAAAAGATGGCATGTGGAAATTCAATTTACTTCTGAAGAAAGCTGCGCTACCGTTTTTTTGTCAATATAAATCTTCTGACTCTTCGTTTACTATTATTAACGCAACTGAAAAAATTGTTTGTCGGCCGGCTGTTTTCAGAGGCGACAGTATATTTTTTACAACCCCTGTTTTTGAAAACCTGTTTTGTTTAAAAAAAATCGACAACAACACTTTGACCGGTGAGTGGCGCAACATTAGTCGTGGTAAAAATTATAAGATCAGGGTCGTGGCCAATATTACCGATGACAAACCATCCATAGGTATGTTGCCTAAAAGATCGGGTGAAAAATGGGAAGCTGATTTCGGGAATTCAGATGGTCGGTATAAGGCCATTGGCATTTTGAACTATTTTGAACCCGCTACCGCTACCAACGTGCTAACCGTTAGTCCGCTTACAGGGACCTTTTTAACCGAAACAGGTGACTTCCGATTTTTGGAAGGTACGCTTGTAAATAACCAACTTACGCTTTCCTGTTTTGATGGCAGCCACGCCTTTTTGTTCACGGCCGAAATGAATGAGACGGGTGATTCAATTTTAAAAGGTGCGTTTTACTCAGGCCTACACGGTGAGGAAAACTGGACTGCCTGGCGAAGCGACAAAGCTCAGTTACGTAACCCCGACTCGTTAACAACACTTAAAAAAGGATTTGCTTCCATTAGTTTTTCATGTCCCGACCTGGAAGGTAAAACCCTTTCGTTTCCATCCAAGCAATTTGAGAACAAGGTTACGGTGGTTTCAATTATGGGATCCTGGTGCCCCAACTGTATGGATGAAACCGTATTTATGCAGGACCTTAAAAATAAGTATGGTTCACGGGGTTTAGAGATAGTGGGGCTTTGTTTTGAGCGTACGGCCGACTATGCAACATCGGTTGTGGCGGTAAAAAAACTAAAGTCAAATTTAAATGCAAATCTTACCTTTCTTATTGCGGGTATAGCCAGTGGTGAATCGGTTACCAAAACACTCCCTACACTATTGGGGTTTTTCTCCTACCCAACAACTATTTTTATTGATAAAAAAGGTGTGGTACGTAAAATTTATACAGGGTTTTATGGTCCTTCAACCGGTTTTTATTACAACCATTATATCGACCAGACCCAAAATTTTATTGAGAAATTAATGATCGAATAAGCTTAACAACTTATTTTATTGACGCGCTTTTCGTGCCGGCCTCCTTCAAAAGCCGTGTTTAAAAACAGATCAATAGCTTTTAATGCTTCATTTTTTTCAATAAATCGTGCCGGCAGTGCAATAACGTTGGCATTATTATGTTGCCGGGCTAATTGGGCAATTTCTGCTGTCCAACAAAGGGCCGATCGAATTTGAGCGTATTTATTGGCTGTCATATTGATTCCGTTTCCACTACCGCATATTAAGATGCCTGTTTTAGTTGATCCAGCAATAACAGCTTTACATACACTTTGAGCAAAATCTGGATAATCAACACTCTCGGCCGAATAAGCCCCATGATCGTTAGTTTTAATCCCCTTGCTTTCAAGGTGCTTTATTATAAGCTCCTTTAATTCGACTCCTGCGTGATCGCAGCCTATTTCAATTGTATCATTCATAAAACCAGTGTTAAGAACCTCTTTACAAGTATAGGTAAACCCTGTTAATTACTAGTTATACAGTTCAAAACTTTTCAAACAATAATACACTGTATA
>JAYUZA010000005.1:0-3238 GCA_043752145.1 Flavobacteriales bacterium | reverse complement strand
AGGAATTTCAGTTCGATGTATTCGGAACCCTGTATCCTGAACGTTATACCTATAAATATCCAAAAACGGGCGAAGATAATTCAGTGCTGAGCCTTCACTTGTATTCATTGATTTCAAAAAAGGTAAAGCAAATAATGACAGGGACCGATACCGATATTTATTTACCGCGTATGGCCTGGGATCAGGTAAAAGGATATTTGGTTGTATTGCGCATGAACCGTTTGCAAAATAAACTGGAATATTGTAAAGTTGAGAACGATCCGAAATCACAGGCGGTGCCGCAATTACAACCATTTTATACCGAAACCAGTGAAACGTATATTGAAATTACCGATGACCTGATCTTTCTTACAAAGCAGGAAGGTTTGATACGCACAAGTGAAAAAGACGGATTCAATCATGTTTACAAAGTTGATTACAGCGGTAAGGAAACACAAATTACCAAAGGCAATTGGGATGTAATAGAATTGAAAGGAATTGATGAAAAAGGCGGATGGGTTTATTATGCTTCGGCCGAAACAGGTGCTTCGCAAAAAGCCTTGTATAGAATTAAAATGGATGGAAGTAAAAAAGCCAATTTATCGGGTCGCAAGGGAACCAACAATGCAACGTTTAGTACTGGAATGAAATATTATATGAACTACAATAGTTCGGCAAATCTTCCGGTGTATGTTACGTTGCATACAGCTGATGGAAAAGAATTAAAAGTGTTGGAAGATAACGCTGCGCTTGTAACGAATTTGCAAAAATATAATTTATCGTCAAAAGAATTTTTGACCTTTAAAACTTCACAGGATGTTGAATTGTATGCATGGATGATCAAACCTAAAGATTTTGACGCGTCAAAAAAGTACCCAGTTTATTTAACGTTTTACAGCGGACCCGGTCATAACGAAGTTACTGATTCGTGGGACGGACCCGAGTACGGATGGCATCAGTTATTGGCGCAAAAAGGATACATCGTTTTTTGTGTTGATACGAGAGGAACAATGTATCGTGGCGAGAAATTCAAGAAAATGACGTACCTGCAATTAGGAAAGTATGAAACAGAAGATCTTATTGAAACAGCAAAATGGTTAGGCAAACAATCGTATGTGGATGCAGGTCGTATTGGTGCACAGGGCTGGAGTTATGGCGGATACATGACCTTGTTGTGTATGACAAAAGGAGCCGATTATTTTAAAGCAGGAATTTCAGTAGCACCTGTTACCAATTGGCGTTATTACGATAATATTTATACCGAACGTTTCATGCGCAAGCCGCAGGACAATGCAAAAGGGTATGACGATAATTCGCCCATTAATCATGTGGCGAAATTAAAAGGTAAACTATTGTTGATACATGGCAGTGCCGATGACAATGTACATGTGCAAAACACAATGGAGATAACCAATGCTTTTGTGCAAGTCAACAAACAATTTGACTTGTTCATTTACCCGAATAAGAATCACGGTATCTATGGAGGCTACACACGCTTTCATCTTTATACCAAAATGTTAAACTTCGTTGAAGCGAACCTGTAATTTTTTTTAGATGAAGATCGTACACCAACCAGCCTATAGGTTTAAAGCTACCAATGAAACCGGGAATGAAATTGTAATGGACGCGTCACCCAGTATTGGTGGTGAAGGAACTGGCATGCGCCCAATGGAAATGTTGCTTGCGGCTTTGGGTGGTTGCAGCGGAATTGACGTTGTGAGTATTTTGAACAAGAAAAAACAGGCGTTCAAAAGTTTTACCATGGAAATAAATGGTAATCGCGATTCGAACGAAGTGCCGGCATTGTATAAAAACATTCACGTTGATTTTTACTTTGAAGGCGATGACATCAATAACGATAAAGTAACACAAGCGGTTGATCTTTCCATTCAAAAATACTGCAGTGTCGCAAAAACATTGGAAAAGTCTGCAACTATTACATATTCGATATTTGTAAATAAAAAAGAACTTGCGAAAGTATAAATAAACAATGTTTAGCCACTAAGACACAAAAACACCAAACCCCACCAAACAACTGTAGAATTTTTGGTGTTATTTGGTGTTTTGGATATTTGGTGGCAACAGAAACCCGACAAAATGAAAAAACAAACCTCTTCAGTACGTATACAACAAAAACGATCTTCAAGCCAGGAGCATTCGGTGCCGGTGTATTTAACATCATCGTTCGTATTTGACTCGGCCGAACAAATGAAGGAAGCATTTGATGAAACCATTACGCACGATATTTATAGCCGCTATTCAAATCCAAATGTAAACGAGTTCGTTGAAAAGGTTTGTGTTTTAGAAGGAGCGGAGGCAGGATATGCGATGGCATCGGGTATGGGAGCTATTTTTTCAACCTTTGCCGCATTGTTAAGTTCGGGCGATGAAATACTATCCATTCGATCGGTATTTGGCGCTACACATACGGTATTTACCAAAATATTACCAAAATGGAATATTAAGACCAATTACGTAAGTTGTACCAACGTTAGTGAGTGGGAAAAGGTAGTTACAGCTAACACTAAATTGTTTTATATCGAAACACCTACCAATCCGGGATTGGAATTGGTGGATATGAAGGAAGCAGCTGTTTTTTGCAAAAAACATAAATTACTCATGGTCATTGATAATTGTTTCGCAACACCTGTCTTACAGCGTCCCATTGAATACGGTGCCGATATTGTGATACATTCGGCCACCAAGTATTTTGACGGTCAGGGTAGAGTTTTGGGTGGAGTAGCGGTAGGGAAAAAGGATCTTATTCAGCAAATATATTTGTTTTGCAGAAGTACGGGTCCAAGCATGGCTCCGTTCAATGCATGGGTGCTATCCAAGAGTTTAGAGACATTAAAACTGAGGGTTGAAAAGCACTGTGATAACGCTTTGGCTGTTGCTGAATTAATGGAAAAAAACCCTGAAGTGCAAAAAGTGTCCTATCCGTTCTTAAAGTCACATCCGCAAAACGCAGTGGCTAAAGCGCAAATGAGTGGAGGAGGCGGTATTGTTACCTTTGAATTAAAAGGTGGTTATGACCGGGCAGTTAAATTCTTAAATGCTTTGAAAATGATCTCTATCTCTGCCAATTTGGGAGACACACGTTCAATTGTGACACATCCCGCATCAAGTACGCACAGTAAATTGACGGAGGAAGAAAGACTGGCTGTTAATATTTCACAATCACTCATACGCTGTTCTGTTGGATTAGAAGAGGTTGAGGACATTTATATCGATATTGCGCAAGCAATTCAAAAATCTA
>JAYUZA010000004.1:0-8228 GCA_043752145.1 Flavobacteriales bacterium | reverse complement strand
CTAAAATCTAAAATCTAAAATCTCACTTCTTACTTAGCTTTAAGCTGCCTTTGAATTACCCACATGTCCACATCTGGTAAACCAGTTTTTTGCCTCTTCAATTGTAAGGAATGCTTTTGTTAGAATATTCGGTTTGTCGAATAAGGCATATAATTTGGCTCTCAAATAATGATCGCCATCGCTGGTAACTATTGCAATTGCATTTACATTTTCAGGGCAAGGATTTTCGGCAGCGAAAAGTAAGCCACTTTCAGTTACAGCAGCTGCCTGCCTCACGTCTAGCAAGATGAAAAACCTTCGGTCATTCGTTATTTGTTTTCGGTGATAGATGCCGCTTAAAAAAACATCTTCATTAAGCATAACACCTTTTTTGTATGTAACATGAAGGATGTCATTGTTGAAAGTCATGTGTCCTTCGTTGAATTCGACCGTGGTTTCCATAATTTTATTTTTAATAAAAATAGGAAGGTGTCGGACATTATAAAAACTATAAAACCCGAATTTTATTCGCACGTAAGATTTACTAATGTTTTGTAAGAAAAAGGGATTTTTTAAAAGTCAGAAGACAGATTTTAGAAGTAAGAATAAATTTTTCGGCTCATTAAAGTTCTGGCCTCAAAAATCTTACTTCTAACTTCAATTATTCGTATTTCTTAAGTCTTGTTTCAAGCGCTTTTATCTTGCGTTTCAATTCTTTTTTATGGAAATAAGAATAGATCCAAACGCTTATGGCTCCTATAGAGAAGAACAATAAGATCACAATCACCATGGGTAAGTGAACCGGGAATACTAATAGCCAAAATCCTACTTCGTGCATGTTCTCAAAAATGAAAACAAGCATTAGGATAACGACTACGCCAATAGCGATCAGTTTTTTATTTTCTGAAAAAAAATTTGGTTCTTTTTCGGCAGGAACAACGGGCAGTTTTGGAATTTCGGGTGTAATTTCGGTCATATAATTTTTTTAGATTATTTCTTTTTAATGATTTTCTTAGTTATGGATTTCTTGGTTTTTGGCGCTGCTTTTTTTGTAACATTTTTTTTAACAACTGTTTTTCCTGCTTTACTTGTGTCGGACTTAGGTCCAAGAGAAGTTTGTCCGAACACCGATTTATTTTCAACGATCATTTTTTTGATATCATGGAAGCCTGCCTCCATCAATTCACTAAGGGCTTTTATATCTACATCAGCCAGTTTGTTTATATACAAACACCCTCCACCGGTTTTGAATTTACCTAGTTTATCAGTGATCTTTTTATACCCTGTAAATCCCGGCATAATATATACGGTGAGGTTGGCTGCGCGGGGAGAAAAACCGGATAAATACCATTCACCTTGTTGTGCACTGCGTGCCGACTTATAACTGAACACACCAAAACCAATAGTTCCATTTCCCCATAAACGCGGTTCTTCTTTTGTGATCTTTTTAAGCATGCTTAAAAGAGTGAAAGCATCTTTGCGTTTGGTCTCGTCCTTCACCGCATTTAAAAAACCTTCAACGCTATCCTTGGTGACCTTTGTTTTTAGTTCTGCCATATACTTATTTTTTCATGGATAATGCACCCGATGGACAAGCGTTCACTTGTTGTGTGATTTCTTCTTTTGAAGCATTTTCGGTATGAACCCAGGGAATTTCCTTTGGTTTGAAAACTTCCGGCAATCCCTTTACGCAATAGGCCGAATGGGTGCATTTAGTTGAATCCCAAAGTATGGTCACATCTTCTTTTTTATATTCTTTAAGGCTCATACGTCAAGCTTTAGCAATGTGAAAATAGGAAAAAAAAGCATTCAAACTATACTTATTTAATTGGGCTAACTAGGCCATAAACAGTCATGTCAATGTATCCGTTCGCTGTTAGGTAGTAATCCCTGAAATAGGCTTCCCTTACAAAATTATTTTTCTCCAGTATTTTGATCGAAGCCGTGTTATAGGGATTTACCTGTGCTTCGATGGTATGCAGTTTTAAAGTGGTAAAACCATAATGAATAACTGCTTCTATTGATTCGTGCATGATGCCTTTACGATGGAATTCGGGTGCTAAAATATAGCCTAGTTCTCCTCTGTAATCTTCTTTTTTGAAATGAAAAAGACAAACGGTGCCTATCATTTTTGTGTCACCCTTCAATGTTATTCGCCAGTTTATTCCTTCATTATTATTTAATAAATTGGTAATAAGTTCAATTTGCTTTTGAGTGTCTTCAATGGTTTTATGAATGGGCCTGTCAATGTATTTCATTACGATCTCGCTTGATCTTAAGTTGAAAAATTCATTCACGTCATCCTGCGTGATCTTTTTCAAGATCAATCGTTGGGTAATGATCTCGGGAAAGGGGTCAAAATTCGGCTCAAGCATAATATCCGTTTTTTTGCATAAAAATTTCAAGGTTCTTCAAGGCCTGTTTTTTCACTTTATTCTTTACCATTGGTGTCCATCCCAATAGTAAACCTGTTATACCCAAACTTTGTTTAGCCCACTTATAAAAGCTAAAATCATCGGTATGTTTTATGATCTTACCATTTTCAAAAACGAATTCAGCCTCAATTTTATTGACTACTTTTTTGCCCGTTGCCGAAAAAGTATAGTAAGCCGTCCATTGAGCCGAACCCGTATTATTACCAGCTTTTACATTGGTAAATTCAACGCGCAGGTCTTTTCCCGCTTTGCACAGCATTTCCCACATGGCTTTTACCTGTTTGGTATTGAGATCAGAAAAAACGGGGTCATTAAACACAGCGTTATCGGCATAACAAGCCTGCATTGTTGTATAGTCTTTGTTTTGGAAAGAGGTGTAGAATTGTGTAATTAGTGGTTGGTTATTTCTCATACTTTGGGCAAGGGGTGATGTTTCATAAAGAAGTATTCAGAAATTTCATTTGCAATTGAGTCTGTAATTTTATTTGATGAAGGAGAAATAATTAACTCTTCATTAGGTGGCCATATTTTAATTACACTTTCTTTTAAGTCATTGTCAAAAACAAAGTTTTGACTAACTTCGGGTAATGAACAAACGGAATGGATAAATAATGCACCCAAAACAATTGTTGAAATCTGTAAATTCAGTTCTGGCTTTTTGTTTTCTTTAATGAGTTTTTCATATTGATCCCTTTTCAATAGAAAACCACCATGATGCCTATACCTAAATACCCACTCGTTTCCTGAATAATTTCCAAGCCATATTTGCCAACCTTCTCCTGGATTGCTTTTTGACATTAATAGTGTCCTATGTAACTCCTGAATACTAATCGTATTCGTATCCGTGTACTCTGCCATTATTGATGTCATTACAACCCATCGTGCTATTATTGCTTGAATTCCTTGGCTTAGTGTTGTGTTATTTCCTAGTATTAAATCAGTTAAAGAAGGTTTTGCTATTTGTTCCAGTTCGCTCATCCAACCATTATTGCAGTTTCCACAAACATTTCTAATTTTTCTTGAACCTGGATGCCCATTTTTAATTTGAAGATCAGGGTGAACAAATATTGTTTTGTTATTGCCTAAAGCGTAGCTAGTTATATTTTGATGATGGTTAGTAGAGTCACGCGGAAGAATTTTTTTAATCCAGTCTGGAAAAACGTGTTGTTTAGTTAGACCATAGCCGTTACAAAAAATGCACTTTTTTTGGTCCTTTTTAATTGACAAAATTCTAGTTATTAATGATTCATTAGGGTTTTCTTCCTAAAATTATCAGCAACAATTAAATCCTTTGTTCCATGCGTCCATGAATAAAATCCTTCGCCACTTTTAATGCCTAATTTTCCTGCCATAACCATATTTACCAATAGCGGACATGGTGCGTATTTCGGATTTCCAAAGCCTTCGTGCAATACATTTAAAATACTTAAACATACATCCAAACCAATGAAATCGGCTAGTTGTAATGGACCCATTGGATGCGCCATTCCCAATTTCATAACGGTATCAATTTCTTCAACACCGGCTGTGCCTTCAAACAAAGTGATAATTGCTTCGTTTATCATTGGCATCAATATTTTATTGGCAACAAAGCCGGGAAGGTCGTTTACCTCTGTAGGAACCTTGCCTAGTTTTTTTGACATTTCCATCACAGTATTGGTCACTTCATCGCTGGTGCTGTAACCACGAATAACTTCAACAAGTTTCATCACCGGAACAGGATTCATAAAGTGCATGCCAATAACTTTATCAGGTCGTTTTGTAACCGCTGCTATGCGTGTAATGGAAATGGAAGAGGTATTGCTTGCCAAAATACAATTGGCGGGAGCGTTCGCGTCAATCTCTTTAAACAGCTTTAATTTAATGTCAACATTCTCGGTTGCGGCCTCAACCACCAGGTCACAGTTCTTAACACCATCGGCAATAGTTGTGAAAGTGGTAATATTTGTTAAGGTTTTTGCTTTGTCGGCCTCGGTGATTCCGCCTTTTTCAACACCTTTGGCAACTTGTCTATCAAGGTTTTTAGCGATGGTAGCCAGCGCTTTGTCAAGCGATGCCTGCGAAATATCGATCAGGTTTACTTTATAGTCAAATTGTGCAAAGGTGTGGGCAATGCCATTCCCCATAGTACCTGCTCCGATAACTGCAACGTTCTTCATTTTTTTACGTATTTTTGGTTAAATATACAATGTATCGTTATTCATGCGCACTAAAATTATAATTTATTCTCTACTGGTTGTTGCCATTGTAAGCTGGTCTTTTGCTCCAGCGCATCAGGTACAGTTTGCCGTGCTGAAATACAAGGGTGGAGGCGATTATTATGCAAATCCTACCAGTGTTCCCAATTTGGTTAATTTTTGCAACAAGAGTTTGAAAATGAACATCAATAACGAAGTGCCTTTTGTAGAGGCCGACAGCAAGGATATTTTCAACTATCCATTCATTCATATGACTGGTCATGGCAATGTTGTTTTTAATGCTGCCGATGCCGAAAATTTGCGCACGTATTGCATGGCCGGAGGATTTTTGCACATAGACGATAATTATGGGATGGATAAATTTGTGCGAAAGGAAATTGAAAAGATCTTCCCCGGTGAAAAATTAATTGAATTACCTTTCAATCATCCAATCTACCATAGTAAATATGAGTTTACCCGTGGACTTCCAAAAGTGCACGAACATGACAATAAGCCACCGCAGGGATATGGAATTATTAAAGAGGGCAGAGTAGTGCTGTTCTATTCTTACGAATGTGACCTGGGCGATGGTTGGGAAGACCCAAGTGTGCATAAGGATTCAGAAGAAACTCGAACCAAAGCATTAAAAATGGGGGCCAACTTGGTGTACTATGCTTTAATGGGTGAAAATTCAGCAGTAAAGTGAGTCCTAAGGCCGTTATTTTTGACATGGACGGAGTTATCATAGACTCGGAACCCATTTGGCGCCAGGCCGAGAAAGAAGCATTCAAAGTACAATCCATTATTTTAACCGATGATATGTGTCGCTCAACCTCAGGTTTGCGATTGATGCAGGTTATTGAGCATTGGCAAAAACGATATGGTTTTGACAATGAAACAAAACATCAACTTCACAATTGCGTTCACGACCGGGTTGTTGAGTTAATAATTTTGCAAGGAAAAGCATTTGACGGGTTAAATGACTTGTTGGAGAAAATTAAAACAAAGGGAATGAAAATAGCTCTTGCGTCAGGTTCTTCTTACACGATCATTGAAGCGGTTTTAAAAAAGCTTGAGATCAAACAGTATTTTGAAGTGATACGTTCGGGCTATGATGAAGAGCATAGTAAACCACACCCTCAAATTTTTATCTCTACGGCAAAACTATTAAATATTGATGTTGAAGACTGTTTGGTGATAGAAGACTCGCGTAACGGTGTTTTAGCAGGTAAAGCTGCACGCATGAAAGTTATTGCCATGCCCGAAGAAGAAGTAAAACACGATATGACCTTTAAAATTGCCGATCATTCGGTGCCCGATTTGCGCACCGTATTACAACTTCTTTAATTTTCCTTAAACTATCTTACAACCTGAACAATTCGGGTAACAATTCCTTTTGGTGTTACAACTTTTAAAATGTACGGACCCACAGCTAAGTTCTGCACGCTTATGGGCGAATTCGTGTTTGTGCCGCTAAACAATAATTTTCCTGCCGCATCATAAACGCTAAACATATACGTTTTGCTGCATGAAATAAAGAATTCTGAATTCGCAGGATTTGGATACACTGTTACGTTTACTGAATCGTTTTTATCTTGTGGTTCATTTACAAAAGTGCGATCGTTGTTTTGTGCAATAAATACTGAATCATTTGCAGGTTCAACTATCACGGGAATATCTTCATTGGGAATGTTTATTAGCGTAAAAGGGTCTATCAGAATAAGTGTATTCGCAGGTGCAAATTCAACCATTACATTGGTGTCGGGTTGAGTTAAAACTACTTCGTTCACTATAGGCTCATCAGTACACACGATCTCAAAGTCATCAATGAAATAATAAGCCGATGTTTTGGATGAATTATGTTTGTTTTTGGTTTGTTTTGTATTTTTATCGGTATTGAAATTCCCAAAAATAAAATGTGAATAAGCCGAATCGGCAACTATTTCAAATGTAAATTGTTCCCAATCTTCACTAAAAAAAGTTTCTTCAATTTCAACGGTTGGTGTTATTTCTAATGGTTCATGTTGTTTTTGTTTAATACGGTTTGTTGAAAGTTTTGCTCCCATATGATCACAACCCAAATCGCCATAACGGTCTTTTTCACCATTGGTGATCCAAAACGAAATTTTATAATGAGAACCAACTTTCATTGGTTCGGTCAGATCGCAAGAAAGGTATTCCCTGAATTCTTCGGTGCTGCTATGATACCCTATAAGCCGCATAATAGCATGGCCTTTATGTGCTTCAACATAGCCAAAGGTTGTTGCGGGTAATTTAACCATTGGCGTTTCAGCCTTTGTATGAAGGTAATCGGGACTGCCGTAAGGCCAGTTTAATGAGGGGCGTTCATTTGAATTTGACCAACTGCTGCAAACATTCCATTCGCCTGCATCGGGTGGAGTTTTGGTTTTTTCCTCGAAACCCGGATTGGGAATTAAATTTTTTACTTTTTGTAAGGAACGTGGAGGACAAGCCTGTGCATTTACAAAAATAGATAAAGGACAAAATGCGAGGAGTAAAATTTTTTTCATTGTCGGTATTGGTTTATTTTAATACCTGTACACATGAAGATAGCTTGGGTTCAATGCATAAAAATGACCGGCTATTGAGCTTTAAGTTGCTCATCTACAAATGCCAATCCTTCTAAAAAAGGTCTTGGTTTATAATCCAGTTCATAGCGTGCTTTGTCTAGAATAAAGCCTGTAACAGGTGGACGCTTTGCGGGTTGTTTAAGATCAACACTTGTAATTGGTTTCATTAGGGTTTTATCCAAATGCCAAAATTCAGCTATCATTTCGGCCAGTTTCCAAATGCTATACGTTTCGGGTCCACTCAAATGATAAATTCCTGTTGCTCCTTTTTCGGCAATGGCAATAGTTCCTTCGGCCAAATCCTCGGCCAGGGTAGGTGAGCGGTACTGATCGGTAATAACGTTAATGTCTTGTCCGTTAGTCAATGCATTTTTGACCCATAGGACCAAATTGCTGCGCTGATTGCCGTCAACCACTCCGTAAATGATAATGGTTCGCACAACAGCCGATTTAACTTTACTATTGAGTACAACGTGTTCGCTGGCTAATTTGCTGTCGGCATAATAACTTAAAGGGCGTGGTTTATCGGTTTCTTTATATGGGCCATGCAATCCGTCAAATACAAAATCGGTGGAGAAATGAATTAAATGCGCATCATGACCTTCCTTTCGAAGTTCTTCGAGCGCGTCAACAAGGTATCTAACGGCCAGTACGTTGGTATTCCAGCAGGTTTCTTTCTCTTTTTCGCAGGCATCAACATTGGTCATTGCTGCCGGATTGATCAATACATCGGGTTTTGTTTTAAGAATGAATTCGCTAACCTTTATTTCATCGGTAAGATCAATATCGTGATAAGTATAACCGTCTTTACGCGCAATGCGGTTGGCTCCGCGACCCACGGCATGAATTTCGTAGTTTTTTTTATGCAATAAATTGTAAATCAGCTTTTGGCCAAGCAATCCATTACTACCGGTGACAACTACTTTTTTCATTCGTATTCAAAGATAGTTGGAAAAATCACATGAATTTAACTAAATTTTTGGGTTTAAATTCTTATATTGGGGCTATGTCAAATCATGCTTCACGTTATCTTCTAAAACTACCGG
>JAYUZA010000003.1:0-3240 GCA_043752145.1 Flavobacteriales bacterium | reverse complement strand
GTTCGATCATATCATTATTCGCCAGGAAAAACATTTGCGTGGACGTACCGAAGAGCAAATTATTAATTTGATAATTGAAGGCATAAAGCAAACCGATAAAAAGGTCACGTATGAAATAATTTCAAAAGAGACCGAGGCTATAAAACATGCCATAAGTTTGGCCAAAGAAGGTTCGTTCATTACGGCTTTAAGTGACGTGGTGACGAATGCGATTGAGATCGTTCAATCCTATCTTGACAAAGAGACGGAGGAGTAATTAAGATTGAAGAAGTAAGAGTATTGAGATATTTCAAGGCTATATTAACTATTTGTTTTTCGGGGTTTTTCGGACAACTATTTTGTCAGGATACTACTATTTACACTCAAACAAATTCGCTGCTATCTTCAGATTCATTTACTTTTTTAAAGAAGAATAAGTCTGATAACTTCGGATTCTTCCTTGAGCATAAGGATGATGGTGATATGCGGAGCTGGTCGGGAAAAGGTACTTTTAGTGAAAGTAAATCCAAAATAGTTTTATTATTTGATACTTCAGGTTATCATAACAGAGTGAAATTAGTTTATTCCAGTAAGCATGTGGATACGATATATGTAAAATGGCTGGATTGGTGGGGTAGACGACAAGGTTTATTTCGGGTCGAATTCTTTGACGCGATAAAAAAAGATCTGATCTTTATTGAAAGTAAGGTTCCGGGGGTGATAAAAATCCCTAAAAGCTCCTTTAAAGAGGGAACAATTTCACTTTTTGGTTATGATAGCGCAAGAAAGATCATTGAATTTAAAATATCAAAGGAAATGAACGAAGCTTCAATTTTTGCAAATGACCCTACGTTAGATCGTGTGAGTAATAAAAGAAAGGTAAAACTAACGAAAAACAAAAAAGGTTTTACAAGTGTTAATGTATGGGGTAAAAAAGTACAATTTGTAAAAAGATAATGACTGTCACTTGCCACTACTATTGCCTAATTTTTTATTCATAATGCCCGTTAATATTATTCTTTATATAGCAAGGTGACAAACGTTTACTATCAACCTGTTTCCATGTTAGATTGTCTTTTTCCTTGTCATAATATCCTTGAACTTGTCCTTTAAATTTCGGCCTGTTTGTTTCAATATATTCAAATACTCCAATTTGACATCCATCTTCAAATAAATCAAATTGCATTCCTGTCAAAGCGAAAAAGGGTAATGATAAAATCCTGTTTAAAGTCAAATAGGCGATGTCGCCAACTTGTAAATTAGTCGTCTTGCATTTGTCAATTGCTTTAGTCAAGGTTGTGTCGCCCAATTTGTCAATAAGAATTTGAATAGCGTCCTTTTTGCACGAAATAATTCGCCAAGTCAAAGAATTGCAATCGAAAGGGTTGCCACTTAAATATTTCAAGCTGTCGACTTGCAATTGTATTTTGTCAGTTTGACCAAATACATTAGTGGCTGCCAAAATAAACATGGTTGCAAAAAGTATTTTGATGCGCTGTTTCATTTTACGTTGGTTATCGTTGCCTTGCCAACTTAATTCCCGGAACTAAGCTAAAATCTCCTCACTTTTATTCAAGGTAACCTGCAGGTCGTATGAGTACAAGCCATCGGCTATGCTTTTCATTTCGTATTTAAATTGCTGTTCCGACTTAAACACAATATCCATCAATCCCATACCGGCATTTCCTTCGGTTGTCAAAGCCGATTGCTTCAGGGAATCCAGATAATATTTTTTGATCTTATCTTTTTCAATGGTTTGATACGTGTTTATTGAACGCGAAATTATTTCTTTGCTGTCGTTAGTAATGACATTTCCTGCAAAAATGGTTAATTGCTGTCCAATAGTGCCAATTATAAAATAAGGAAATATACTATCGTGGTCCTTTTCGTGTTTTATGATATTTTGAATAATTTCAATGCAAACGATCTTTGTCCTGGTAATGGTATTGCGGTCGTATTTACCCAATTGTAGTTTTCGCTCAATTAAATGGATCATGGAAACGGCTATTTCCTGGTCTAATTTACCATAATGTACAAGTAAATAATCCTTAATTTGTTTGCTGTCATGCAATCCGTTCAGGATCGATAGCAGGTTGTTGTTGTGTATCATTGTTAATGCGTATTGTAGTATATAATGCCAATATTTTATTTACAAATAA
Source organism: Flavobacteriales bacterium (assembly GCA_043752145.1). GTDB lineage: Bacteria > Bacteroidota > Bacteroidia > Flavobacteriales_D > UBA2798 > DASPJQ01. The sequence goes on along the minus strand of JAYUZA010000003.1, from coordinate 1,102 downwards.
ATTCAAATTTAAAATCCAGTACTTCTTCCATGTTCTTTCCCAAATCTTCAATATCATCATCCCCGTCAGGGTAGATCCAAATAACCTTTAGGTTTGATTTTACTTTTGCAAAGCCAACGATCTTTGCGAATAATTTAAAGATCAACATGTTTAGGGTAGAGCTGTTAATGTATTCAAAATCGATGGTGAGTACAACGGTTGTAGGATTTGATTGTTCAAACTGGTCAACCCAGGCCAATAAAGGGTCATAGAACTTGTTTACGTTTTCGGGAATTGAAACGCCCGAAATAGATAAGTTCCCGTTGCATAAAAACGATACAGCAGGGGTTTGTTCGGTTGCCGGTATAATTAGATCTTTCATCTGAACTAAATTTAAAGTAGACATGTTAACGGGTTTTAATAAATTCAAATTGGTAATCAATGTAAGCTTGAAGATCTTCGCCCAGATCTTTCATATCTTCTTCGTCCTCGTGGTATTTCCAAACCAGCTTGAGTTTGGTAGATGTGCCTGCGAAAGTAACGGCCTTTCTAAGCAATTGCAAAATTACTTTGGCGCTTGATGTGTTCATGTAATCAATTTCAAGTGTAAGGGTAACATTGGGTGTAAGACTGCTTCCAAACTCCTCCATCCACAAAAATACCTGTGGATAAAAATCATTCACGTTCTCGGGTATTGAGATTCCCTTAATGAGCAAATTCCCGGTGTTTTCAAACCTTATTTCGGGGGTTTTGGTCGTGTATGGAATAATTAGATCGTTCATTTTTACTTTGTATTAATAGTAAATCCTAAAATGGTAATATCATCAATTTGTTTATGTTTTCCAATATACTTATCAAGTGTATCGCTCAACATTTCTTCTTGCTTTACCGAATCTTTAAATTTAATTTCACGCAACAATTTTATCAATTCATTTTTTGAAAAGCGCTTGTAGTTGGCACCTCCCAATTGGTCCTGATACCCATCGGTTGCCATATAGAACTGTTCTTTTCCTGAAAGCGTAATTTCTTCATTTACAAATATAAATTCATCCTGTCTGTTTTCACCAATGGACCTTCTTTGTCCCTTGATATAAAATTCCTCATCACCAATATAATACAACAA
>JAYUZA010000002.1:0-3248 GCA_043752145.1 Flavobacteriales bacterium | reverse complement strand
TAGACACAAATAAATGTTGTATCGGTTGTAGTGCAAATTCCGGTTGAATATGAAACTATATAAACCGAATTAATGAGGGGGGTAACGGTAGTAGAAGCAGTTGTATCGCCTGTGCTCCAGACATACGAAGGGGTTCCGGCTGCCGTCAACGTTATGTTTGATCCGGTACAAACGCATGTATCGGTTGGCGCAATAACCGAAGGAATATTTATAACTGTAATTAGAACTGAATCTTTGGCATAACTGCACATGTTGTTATCAATGACAGCAAGATTAATATAGCCAGTACTTGTAAGTGATGTAACAACACTTGATAACGTATCGGTAGTTGCCGTTGACCACTGGTATGAATAAGGAGAAATACCTCCACCCGCTATTGAATTAATGGTAAAAGGCATACCCGTGCAAACTGTATCTTCAAGTGGACTTAAAGTTAAAGTCAAGCTACTATTATCAATTACAACAATTGAAAATGTTTTTACTGCTGAATCGCAAGGAGAAGTTACCGTTAGCACAGCTAAATATGTTCCGGCAGTTATGTAAGTAACGTTTGGATTGGTTAGGGTTGATGTTGAAGGTATGCCACCCGCAAAGGACCAGGAATAATTAATCAAACTGGTGTCGCAAGAAATACTAATGGCATTAAATGTTACGGGAATGTTTGTACAAACGGTATCGTCAACAATAAAGTTTGCTTTGGTTGAACTGGTATCGCCACAACCAATGCTGCATAAACGTGCAATAGCACTTTCTGTAAAACCGCTTATACTTGTTTGAAATGCGCCCGGTGTTACAGGATATGCTCCGAACGTATAACAGGCAGTATATAAAAACCCCTGCGAATATTCAACACAAGAACCAATTCCATCCAAATCGTCTTCCATGGTTCCTCCTAAATAGGTCATGCATTCTTGTTGGCAATCGGGTGTAAATTTAAGCAGGAATTGATCTTCGGTTCCACCAAATATCTTTTGAAATGCGCAACCCAGTACAGGCAGGTCAACAAAGGCGTCATCTTCCCATTCTGAATAGAGATAAATATTATTATTATTATCAATAGTTAAACCGCCACCGTATTCCATATAAGTATTTCCATAGAAGGTTGCCCAGTCAATGACATTTGCTGAATTAAATTTCGCCATAAAGCAATCGAGACCTCCACCGCCAAAAACCGTTTGAAATGCACCCGGTGTAAAGGGAAAATCGGTAGAATAAGTATTGCCTGCTAAAATAGCGTTTCCTAAAAAATCGTATTCAATTGAAACAGGAAAATCACCTAGAGACCCACCCAAAAGAGTAGAATAAATTAAATTACCCGACAAATCAAATTTCGAATAAAAGGGATCTGAATCAATAGCAGGCATTGTATTGTCATACGCATCTGCAGTTAGGGGAACACCACCGTATGTAGTGCCTACAACGCCAATAAATCCGGGTGTGAAATCAATGTCAACCCCTCCATCATATTCTGGACCCCCATGAAACGAAGAGTAATTGAGTGCACCTGAAGGCGTAAATGCTGTCAGGAAAGCGTCATCGCCACCTCCTCCATGAACAGGTTGAAATGCACCGAGTGTTGGAAAATCGGTGGAGCCAGTAGTTCCTATTATCCAAACATTGTTGCTTTGATCAGCATTTATTTTATATCCAAAATCGTTCACCGTGCCACCTATGTATGTTGCCCATTGTCTTGTGCCAAATTCATCAAATTTAACAACAAAGCCATCGTAAGCTCCAAGTAAAGTAGTTTGATAAGCACCAACAGTTACAGGAAAATCGCTTGACGATGTATAACCGCTTATATACGGGTTGTTTAATCCATCAACACAAACACCATTTGCAATATCATCACCCAATCCTGATCCTGAATAAAAAGTTGACCACATTAAACTGCCGTCTTTATTGAATTTTGTTAAATAGGAAGTAGCGCCAGATATAGAAGGTGTGGTTTGAAAAGCTCCAGCTGAAACAGGATAATCGATTGAATATGTATACCCTGTAATATATAAGTTCCCATTTAAATCACCTTCAATATCATTTGCATATTCATCGGAAAGACCACCTAAGTATGTAATCCAGACTGATGGATCGATAATTATTTTTTCAAAATTTATTAAAGTGTCATCAGATGAAATACAATACGAATTATGTTGTTTTTTTTTGAAATGCATATTAAGTTTCGTGCTTTTACCCGATAGAAAACCCACGCTTTGAGGAATACAATCTTTTATGATAGCATAAGGAGTTCTTATGCGAAGTGTATCTTCAACGAGTTTGGTGCTTTTTGCTCCGTCAAATTCAAATTGAATATTTTCAATATTTCCTCCTTTGCGAATGATATAGTCGTATTTGAACTTTGTGCCATTACTATAAAATAAAATATCAATGTTTGGGTAAACATTCTTAAGCAATACTTTTTCATATGAAGTAACATTCATCAATCCGTTTGGGAAACGACCGTTGTAATAATGTAATTTATGTTTAAATGGATTCTCACCAATATATTCGATTGTTGAAGAAGTATTAGTCCAGTTCATGTCCACCCGCCACAGTTCGGTTTTTTCCATCATGTGCGGATGCATTTTTTGCGGATCAACCATGGGGTGTATCGACATTTCTTTTTTTGCACGTTTTTTGGCCTTTTCTTCTTCTTCCTCTTCTTCCTCCTCGTATTCTTCATACGATAATACTTTTAAAATAACGTATGAAATACCTGTTTCGCGAATGACAAAACGTGTATTGCCGGCATCAGCATAAAATAAAATTTCATCGGCAGGTTGGCCTGCCGTATTTAATAACTGACCTTTGTTTTCAATAAATTTTAATTGAGAATTTTGACCATAAATTATTATGGACCCAAAGGCGAAAAGAGTTATTAAAATAAATGCTTTCATAAGTGTTTTCATTGGAATTAACCAAATATAAGCATTTACTGAATTTAAGTGAATGAATTTCTGAAAAATTGAAGAATAAATTACAGATGGTTTATATTCATAATAACGTAGCAGATCCTTATAGGCTCAGTACCCGTTAATCTTGAAGAGTTATTAATAATTGCTCACCAGGGTTATAATGCACGAACAGTGAAGACCAATAGCGCATTGATGGTCACGAACAACGATGGGTTTATTTTTATCCGAATAGGAGGATTAATTCTGATTTACATGAAAGAAGCCGGTAAAGAATTTTTTATCCGGTGTTTGAAGCACATAATAGTAAACCCCATCGGTTGTGATACTCCAATCATT
>JAYUZA010000001.1:0-3251 GCA_043752145.1 Flavobacteriales bacterium | reverse complement strand
TTTTTAGTTTCTACCTCATATAATTCCGCAAGATCAAAATCCAGCATGACCTTAATACCCCTTATTTCGTGGATTTTTGTTTGTAGGTTATTCATAATTATTTTTTTTAATGCAAACTCCGAACCTCACTATTTTAATCCTAAATGAAGTTCGGTTTCAATTTTCTTAAGCATACTTGTTACTTGGCATAGCAAAAATAAACAGGAGTCAAATACGTTCTGGCTACAATTTGTAGTTTGTTTATACTTTTCCTTTAAGGTAAACTATGAACCTCGCTGTTATTTGTTTTCACGGAAGGTTCGGTGTGTAGTTTTTTTTTCTCTTTTTGAAAGATTTCAATTTGCACCCTTAGACTAACTCATCATAAATTGTGATGAGTTACAACTTCATTCTATTTTCGAGTAGGTTGTCACAAAATGTGATAAGCTTGAGTCATTCAGTTTTTTGTTAACGCATGTCATCACAAATTGTGATGACATATTTGACTACGATTGATAGTTTTATTTAATTTTCTTTTTAAAGGTAAACCAAGAGTCCCGAATTTTACTGCTAAACCCCGCCAGGGATTGAGTAAAGTAGCCCGCAGGAACGAGGACTACTTACGAAAGCCCGCCCCTGAAGCAGAAGCGCAATTATTTTATTGGTTTAAACTAAGTTCTAATAGCGCTTCGCTTCAGGGGGCGGCCAAAATTTTCTTACCTTTGCACCATGTATGTAAAACGCCATTACGGATTTTGGATGACCCTCATTTGGTCAAAAAATCCTTTTATTTTCGGTGCACTTTTTTCCGCGGCCATTTGCGCCACCGCCTATTTTACCGAAATTGAATTATCCTTACCATGGCAACCCATAAGTATATTGGGTATAGCCGTTGCATTTTACCTGGGCTTTAAAAACAATTCGTCATACGACCGTACCTGGGAAGCGCGAAAAATTTGGGGAGGCATTGTTAACCACAGCCGCACATTTGCAACAGCAGTGCTTACCATGACCAACGACAAGGAATTGCAAAAGCGTTTAATTTACCGCCACATTGCATGGTTAACCGCCCTACGCTATCAATTGCGCTTGAGTCGACCATGGGAACATGTGAATGAACGAAACAACGCTATTTTTGCCGATATATGTGACGAATACCATTCGGAACTATCGGGCGAATTAGAAAACTATTTAAGTAGAGAGGAAGTTTGGTCACTCAAATCAAAATCCAATATTGCTGCGCAAATATTATTAACGCAGGCCAGGGAATTTGAGGAATTGAGCAGGCAAGGCAAATTAGACGAGAACAAACAAGTACGCTTTCATGAAATAATTGGTAATCTTTACGATGAGCAGGGAAAAAGCGAACGCATCAAGAATTTTCCTTTTCCAAGGCAATACGCATCAACCGCTTTATGGTTAAACTATGTTTTTGCCGCTTTGATCCCGTTTGGTATGCTCGATTTTTTTGCCAAAATGGGCGATCTTATCTGGCTTAACATTCCGTTCTCGGGTTTGATCATTTGGGTGTTTTTTTTAATGGAAAAAATTGGCGATTATTCGGAGAATCCTTTTGAAGGAACGTTTAACGATGTGCCCATTTCATCCATTGCCCGCGGCATTGAAATTGATTTACGCGAAATGATGAATGATACCGATATTCCTGAACCTATAAAAGAGGTGAATGGATTTTTGATGTAAGGTTTAGTTAATGTGCTGATGTGCTAATTAATGTGCTGATGCGGTGATGTGCTGATGTGCAAATGAGAGAAACCTTTAGGTTCAACGACACTTTAATGTGAAATTATAACGGAGTTAAACGAGCATTCAAGACGACCCACTACACCTAACAAAAATAATATACTATGTACAATTTCTCCTACTTCAAAGAAAAGGACAAGCAAACAATTTTGGATTTCATAGAAGAAAATCCGTTTGCATTTATGACAGGCAGCTATTTATCGGGTGCACAAGTCGCAACACAAATACCTCTTTTACTTGAACAACGAAATGGTGAACTGTTTTTGCAAGGACACTTTATGCGAAATACCGATCATCACAAAGCTTTTGTTGAAAATCCAAATGCATTACTCGTATTTACCGGACCAAGTTGTTATGTAAGTGCTTCGTGGTATAGCAATCCGCAAATTGGCTCAACCTGGAATTATATGAGTGTTCACATTGGCGGACAAGTAAACTTTATGTCGAATGACGAATTGAAAGCGTTTATGCGAAAATTGACGCTAAAATTTGAAAAAGGAAATACACAGTCGCTAACATTTTACGATAATCTTCCTGAACAGTTTCTACAAAAAATGATGCCGGCCATTGTTGGTTTTGAAATTAAAGCCGATAAAATTGAGAATGTATTTAAACTGAGTCAAAACAGAGATGAAAAAAGTTATGACAACATTATTTCAAAATTGGAAGAGCTAGGTGGAAACAGCGCTTTAATTGCATTGGAAATGAGAAAAAGAAAAGCAGCATTATTCCCGTCCGGAGTTGAATGGGACGGCTCAAAATTTGACTCGTAAAAAATTATAAAAACAATAAGAATGGCATGAAAGCAGCTATCTATAAAAAATACGGACCACCAAGTGTCCTCAACATCGAAACAGTAGAAAAACCTATTATTAAAGATAAAGAGGTACTGATAAAAGTATACGCGGCAACCGTTAACCGAACCGATTGTGCCATACTTAGAGGAAAACCTTTTATTATGCGGTTTATAACAGGATTATTCAAACCAAAAAGACCAAGTACCGGAACCGATTTTGCAGGCATGATAGAAGCGGTTGGTAAAGACGTTACAACATTAAAAGTTGGGGACAAGGTTTTTGGGTTTAATGATGAAGGTTTAAGCTCGCATGCACAATACATGAAATTTACCGAAGGTAAAGCCATCACAACAATGCCCGATACTATTACATATGACGAAGCCGCAGCAAGTTTGGAAGGTGCACATTATGCCTATAATACTATTATTAAAGTAAACCTTAAAAGCGGACAAAAAGTGCTGGTTAATGGAGCAACAGGCGCCATTGGTTCGGCAGCGGTTCAATTGCTTAAAAACCTTGGAGTACATGTAACGGCAGTTTGCAATACAAAAAATATAGAATTAATAAAATCGATAGGTGCTGATGAAATAATTGATTATACAAAAGAGGATTTTACAAAATCAAATGAAAAATATCATTTTATTTTAGACGCAGTGGGTAAAAGTACATTTGCAAAATGTAAACCATTGCTAGAATCGGGCGGTGTATATATTG